>JANOOW010000070.1:0-4859 GCA_031421555.1 Hyphomicrobiaceae bacterium
CAACTGCGCCAGATACTCGTCGCCCGGCACTCTATCTTGATAGGTGGCCAGCTCTCCGAATGCTTCCCCAAACACCCGCAGCAGCTCTTTCAGACGTCCTACGTCCGCGACATCGAGCTGCTGAAAGGCGTACCGGCTATCGTTCGATATGCTTCATCCATAACATCGACTAGGGCGCGCGCTGTCGCGTCCTGTCCTCGACCTTCAATCCATATTGTAATCGAGCCCGGCAGCGGCAAATCTAGGTTTAAGGTCCGCTCGCGCGAGGAAACGGACCAAGGCGAGGGCCGCGCCGGATGAGACAGCCTTGGTCGAGGCGGCGACGGTAAACGTCGTCACCTTCTGCAACTCTTTCGGCAGCGGTCCGAGGAGTATTACTCCCTTCACTGGCATGATCTCGCTGATCTGGTGCACGCAGAGCTCAGCCTCGCCTTTCGCGACGGCGACGCAGACGAAATCTGGATTGGCGCCGAGGATCGACTTGGCCCTTACCAGCGCATCGATGCCGAGCTTGTCGATGACGGTCGCAAAGTGGATACCGCTGGCGCCGCCCTTGGCAGGGTCGGGATAAGTGATCGACTTTGCCGCCAGCAAGGAACGCTTCAAGGCCTCGGCATTCGAGATATCGATCTCCGGTGCGCCGACCTTGATGCCGATGCCGACCCCGACCCTGGCGATGACAGCCTGGGAGGCCGGCACTGCCAGCCCCTTGCTGGCGACCCCGGCTATCTGGCTGTCGGTTGCAATCAAGACGTCAACCTGCTCACCAGCTAGCACGCGCCTCTCGACGGCACCGGCGGTCGCGAACTCCAGCTTCAATATGTGGCCACTCTCGTGGCGGAACTGTTCAGCAAGCTCAGTTACGATCACCTTCAGCGCCGAGGCGGAGAGCACTTTGATCTCCTCAGCCTCGGCCACCGGTGCGCCGAGCGCGACGGCCATTACTGCCGCAGCAGCCTGGATCGAACGTCCAAAGGTTCTCAATCTCGATCGCATAAGCATGGATGAAACCTCGCCTCTGTACGTCTGGCGCCTCACCTCAATGCAAGGTGACCGACCCGCCGCGCGCGTATCAGGCTCGTACATTGTGACGGGCGTGGGACGGCACTCGGCTTGGCGGGCATCACACCCTCACGCCTTCTTCTCCCATCGGCCTCCGTCGCCTTGTTGCCAGTATGTAGCGGCGGCGCCGGTGGATTTGACGGCTTTCCAAGTCGCGCGCGCTGCGTCGAGCTCGCGGCGGTCGCCGCCGTCGAACATGAAGACGACGCGCGTGTAGGCACGCAGCTGCTCATCCAGCGGCTCCAACTGCGCGCCATCGACCATGAAGCGTACGTTCGCTCCATTCGGGTTATTCGTATCGCTCGTGAGGAACACGGGTTGATGATCGGCATGCCCGGTCTTCACGGTTCCATGAGCCAGGAAGCTATCGCTCTTGTAGGTCCATAGCAGTTGATCGAGCGCATCGACGCGCTCCGGACTAGCGGCCTGGATTACCGCACGCCACCCGCGCTCGAGCGTCTTCTCGATGAGCTGCGGCAGCACCTCGTCGAGCGGGCGGCGTTCCAGATGGTAGAATAACACTTCGGTTGTCATCGGAAGAGACCAGCGCAGCTTGATACCGGGAAGGCGCATCGAGCCTAGCATACGCCGGGCCGCGAACGCTACGACCGGCGGCGCGCCGCCTTCTTATCGACCTCGCCGCTATCGATCAGCGCCTCGATGCAGCCCCACGAGATTTCGTTCGCCTTGCCTTCCATGCACGCTCGCAGCTGCGGGGAATTCGGCCGGTATTGCGGGCAGAGGTTTTTGTAATCGGCGAGGCAGGAGCGCTCTACCTTCTTGCTGAATGCTGCTGCGGGCGTAACCGGCGGCAGAGCAAAGCCGAGACCAAGCACAACGCAGACTAACGACCGGCGAACTGATGCCTGAAACACCATGAGCTTCTCCTTTTCCCCCTTATCGCGAACCGAATCGCGCCCAGCAAATAACAGCACGACACGCAGGATGGTTCCCAGGAGTTTGTTTTGAAACTCATCGATCGGCGTACGGATTGTCACCTTTGCGCAAGTTGAAGCGTATCGGCACGCCGGGCAAGCCGAAGGTCTGGCGCAAACTCTTTTCCAGATAGCGAACATAACTGTCGGGCAGCGATTGCGGCTTCGAACAGAAAGCGACGAACGTCGGCGGACGCGCCGACACTTGCGTCATGTAACGCAGCTTGATGCGGCGGCCGCTGGTGGCAGGCGGCGAGTGCCGGTCGAGCGCTTCACGCAGCCAGCGATTGAGATCGTTGGTCGACACGCGCTTGTTCCACAGCGCGTAGACGTTCAGCACTTCCGGCATCAGCTTTTCCAAGCCGCGTTCGCCAAGCGCCGATAGCGTGACGACACGCAGGCCAGGCATTTGTGCGAGCCGCTCCGTTACCGTGTCGTGCAGTTCCTTGAGGCGCTTCTGCTTTTCGACGATCAAGTCCCACTTGTTGATCGCGATAACGAGCGCGCGGCCCTCGTCCGCGACCATGCTGGCGATGGTGAGGTCCTGATGTTCGATCCCGCGTTCGGCGTCGATCAGAAGCACCACCACTTCGGCAAAGCGGATGGCGCGAATGGTATCGCTGGTCGCGAGCTTTTCGGCCGTATCCTCGACTTTCGATTTGCGGCGCAGGCCCGCGGTATCGAACAGCTTGATCGCGCGACCGGCCCAGATCAAATCCGACGAAACCGAATCCCGCGTCAGACCAGGTTCCGGCCCGGTGATCATCCGCTCTTCGCCCAGTAGCGCATTCACCAGCGTCGACTTGCCAGCGTTTGGCCGGCCGACGATCGCGACCTTGATCGGCTTGGCCGGATCATCTTCTTCGGCGACAACGGATTCGGCGCCTTCGGCCACTTCCTCGATTTCCGGTTGTTCGAGCTTCAGCGTATCGACAATGTCACCGTAGAGATCGCTGAGCCCCTCGCCGTGCTCGGCCGATATGGCAACTGGTTCGCCAAGACCGAGCTTGTACGCATCGTAGAAGCCTTCGCTGCCTTTCGAGCCCTCGCACTTATTAGCGATCAGGATGACCGGCCGCCCGGACTGCCGGGCGATACGGGCGAACTCTTGATCGGCCGGTGTCACGCCGGCGCGCGCATCGATCACGAACAAGATCAGGTCGGCATCGGTAATCGCGGTTTCTGTTTGATGGCGCATGCGGTCGGCGATCGATCCCGAAGGGGCTTCCTCCAAGCCGGCCGTATCGACGACGTGCACCGGATGGCCCCAAATTTCGGCCTCGCCTTCGCGGCGGTCGCGCGTCAGGCCCGGCAGGTCTGACACCAGCGCCGTGCGCTTGCCGGTGAAACGGTTGAACAAGGTCGATTTACCGACGTTGGGCCGGCCGACGATTGCGATTGTCGGTGTTACTGACATAGGATCTGAAACCTTCGAGCGCACAGCCAGTTGCCCTGGACCAAATGTCCAAAGCCTTGTTTGCTTGCGTTTTCAGTGCCCTTATGCCCGAAATCGGCGATCGAGCAAACCGGCGATCAGCCGCAAGAGCCAACAGGGAGAAGCAAGTCATGCGGCAAGTCTTCGTTTGCGACGGTGTGCGCACGCCGATCGGCCGCTACGGCGGCAGCCTTTCCAAGGTTCGAACCGACGATCTGGCCGCCTTGCCGATCAAGGCGTTGATGGCGCGTAACCCCAGTGTTCATTGGGCCCACATCGATGACGTGTTCTACGGTTGCGCCAACCAGGCGGGCGAAGACAACCGCAACGTCGCGCGCATGGCGCTACTGCTGGCCGGCATCCCCGCGTCCGTACCCGGCATGACGATCAACCGGCTGTGCGCATCTGGCCTGGATGCCGTCGGCACGGCTGCCCGTGCGATCAGATCCGGCGAGATGGAGTTATGCATCGCCGGCGGGGTCGAAAGCATGTCGCGGGCGCCGTTCGTCATGGCCAAGGCGGCCGAGGCCTTTTCCCGCAATGTCGAAGTGCACGACACCACGATCGGCTGGCGCTTCGTCAATAAGCTGATGAAGGAGCAGTACGGCATCGATGCCATGCCGGAAACAGCCGAGAATGTCGCCGAAGAATTCACTGTCAGCCGTGCCGATCAAGATGCTTTTGCTTTGCGCTCGCAACAAAGGGCTGCGAAGGCGCAAGCCTCGGGTTTTCACGCGCGCGAGATCATCGGGGTCGAGGTGCCCGCAGGCCGCGGCAAGACTGCGATGTTCGAAAAGGATGAGCACGCCCGTCCACAGACGACTGCGGAAGAATTGGCGAAGCTGAAAACACCTTTCCGTACGGCTGGAACTGTAACAGCTGGCAACGCATCCGGCGTCAACGACGGCGCAGCAGCCGTCCTCATCGCAAGTGAAGACGCGGTAAAGGAGTACGGGCTGACGCCGCGCGCGCGGATTATCGCGATGGCATCCGCCGGCGTGTCGCCGAGCGTGATGGGCATTGGTCCGGCCCCCTCCACCGAAAAGTTGCTGAAACGGTTGAATCTCAAGATTTCCGACTTCGATGTGATCGAGCTCAATGAGGCGTTCGCAGCCCAAGCGCTCGCTGTCACCCGCATGCTGGGATTGCCCGACGACAGCCCGATCGTAAATCCCAACGGCGGCGCGATCGCTCTTGGTCATCCGCTTGGAATGTCGGGCACGCGGCTGGTGCTCACAGCGATCAATCAGCTAGAAACGATCAAAGGTAAACTAGGCCTCGCCACCATGTGTGTCGGTGTCGGCCAAGGCGTGAGCCTTATTGTAGAGAGGGTTTGATATGTCCGAACGCATCAACCAAGCTGCCCGCCTGTTGCTGGAGGCACGCCGCACCGGTAAGCCGATCATAGGCTTGCCGGACGATTGCAC
>JANOOW010000071.1:0-5386 GCA_031421555.1 Hyphomicrobiaceae bacterium
AACCGGTAATTCTAGAAACCAACGCGGCCAGCCGGTGGATGCCGACGCTGGCGCAAGTTGAACAATCCATCGAACGCGACCGGCTCGACGGAATGCTGATCGCGAGCCCGGCAAATCCGACCGGCACGATGATGGAGCCCGACCGGCTGTCGGCCATCGCACGCACGTGTGCGCAGCGCGGCGTGTGGTTCATTTCCGACGAAATTTATCACGGGCTGAGCTATGGCCTGCCCGACACGACAGCGCTCAGCTTCTCCAACGATGCCATCGTCATCAACAGCTTCTCGAAATACTTCTCGATGACCGGCTGGCGCGTCGGTTGGATGGTGATGCCGGAGCGGTTGATCCCGGCAGTCGAGAAGCTCGCGCAGAACCTATACATTTCACCACCAGCGGTTGCCCAGGTGGCGGCCATCGGCGCTTTCGACGGCATCGGGGAACTTGAAGCCAACAAACGCGTCTATCGCACCAATCGCGATCTTCTCATTGCCGGACTTCCCGCAGCCGGGTTCGACCAATTGGTGCCAGCGGACGGCGCGTTCTATCTCTATGCCGATGTCAGCCGCTATACTTCGGACAGTCTCGCGTTCGCCAAGCAGATGCTTGAGGAAACTGATATCGCGGCCACCCCCGGTGTCGATTTCGACGAAGCCCGCGGACATAAGTTCCTCCGCTTCTCCTATGCCGGCGCTACCGCTGCCATGGCGGAAGCCGTCGATCGCTTGAAGGGATGGAACCGGCTGCATGACATAGCATGACCCCCGGCACCTAACGCCGGAGGTCCGCTTCATATCAGTCTTTATTACGGTCTTGGACCATCGCCATGGTGAGCGCCAAAGCGATGCCCCTTTCCGTGACCCCCACGGCCATATCCACCAATGTCAGTCATCAGAGGTCCAACCACGGCCTTCTGCTCTTCCGTCAACGACTCGAAAAATGGCCGGAACGAGGTTGCGAAGGCTTTGGCATCCTCGGCCCGCTTGGCGAGCCGCACGCTCATCCGGTCGAGCCGGTCGGGGAGTGGTGGACGGGCCGCGCTCTTATCCGCCTTTGCCTTCTCGCGCATTTCGGCACGCGCCTGCATCCATTTTACGCGCTCAGCCTGCCGCGCCTTGATCTGCGCTTCGAGTGGCGCCCAAAGCTTCTGCTGCGCTTCGTTCATTTTTAGCGCCGTTGTGACCATCGCGATCCGGCCTTCCTGAAGGCGCTGCATCGTCTCTGGCGAATGGTGGCCGCGGCGCATGTGCTGGGCGACGACGATGGTCGAAGCGGCAGTTGCAACCAGCACCACCGGTATCAAAATCTTGGCGAGGCGGTTCATTAAAAATCTCCTGGTAGGATGCCGAGATGACAACCGTTACCTCTTCTCAACGTGGCGGAATGTGCGCATCCGTCTGGCGATCACCGGGTTTACGCAAAGTTAATCTAGTTTTCCGCCCACCTGGGTCCATCGGTCCCTAGCGGCACTGCCGGGCGCACCCACTTTGGCGGCGTCGCCAGCAGTACGGCTGCGTGACGGACCGCACGCAGGCGGCCAAATCCAGAGTTACACTCTTCCAGTAGATCGCCAATGTCACTCAACGCTGGGTCGGGGGCGTCGAAGCCCCCTTCGATCTGTCCCAAACTTCTGATCCATTTGCCGGTCTGCGCCAGCGAGACTTGCACGTGCCAGCTGCCACCCTCGCGCGCTTGCCTCGCCCGCGCCATCATCGCACCGAACGCCATCAGGTACCCCGAGGCATGATCAAGCGCCTGCGCCGGCAGTTCTTTTGGGCCCTCGACGCCAGCCGCTTCCGCTTCAATGTGATTGAACCCGGTCGCCGTCTGCACCAGCGAGTCGAACCCGCGCCGGTTGGCCCAAGGTCCCGCCGCGCCATAGGCCGACAACGACACGTAGACGATGCCCGGCCGGATCCGCGCTGCATCCTCTGGCGAAAAGCCCAGTTTGGCGATCGATTGCGGCCGGTAACCCTGGCTGATAACATCCGTCTCCTTCAACAGGCCCTGGAGGATTTCGCGACCCGCTTTCGTTGCCAAATCGACGTGCGCGGAACGTTTGCCGCGCCCCGTGTCGATCACCAGCCACGGGATCGACGGCAAGTTCGGGCTCGCGATCAGCATGACGTCTGCACCGTGCGCCGCAAGCGTGCGTCCAGCCACCGGCCCCGCGATCACGCGCGACAGATCGAGCACCCGCACACCCGAGAGCGGACGATCGCCTGGCGGCAACGGACGTGGCGGTGCATCGCCAATGCGTGTGATCTTCAGCACGGGAAGTGCTGCCAACGCCCGGCCCTGCGGATGCGCCGCCCACTCCTTCGGCGAGCGCATGGCCGCGACCACGCCTCCCGCCGCGTAGGCGGCCGTCTCGAATGCCTCCGCTTCCCAATTGACCAGCGCTGCTTGCACCGCCTCGCGCGTCGGCTCGCACTTCAGCACGTCGAGCACCGCCTGCCGGTGATGCGGGAAATTCGTATGCAGCCGCACATAGCGCTCGCCTGCCGCATTGTAGACACCGGCAAGCTCATCCCAGATCTTCGGAGGCTCCTCCCCGATAATGCGCAGATACCGCTCGCTGCGAAACTCGACCGCCGCGTGCCGCATATCGACCGCCACCGCCTGCCGCTCGCCCGTGCGCTGCCGCCAGATTTCCGCCGCAGCCAACCCAGCCGCCGCGATTGACACTTGCGCCGCCGTCCCAACCCGAAACGATGACGGCAGTTGCGGATCGGCGCCGCTCAACTGAACTTGACCCAGCGCATCCGGCGCTCCGCCAGCCAGCCGCCATAGGTCGCTCAGCGCTTGGATCGGTGCCGTCATGACAATTGCTCCCTGTTCGAACGCGCAAGGCACTTCCCTATCACAGCGCATCAGGCTACAAACCGCCTCGGATGGGCGGCTAGCTCAGCGGTAGAGCAATCCGTTTACACCGGATCGGTCGGGAGTTCGATCCTCTCGCCGCCCACCATTTATATCTCACGCGCGCGGTTCGAAGCGCTTAGCGCTTCGGCGCACTGCGATGGCGCGGGGCATGCCCCGGCGGCCGTTGGCCTACGAGCGCATGCGCGCTGCAGGGTAGTGGGGATGGCGGCCTTTGGCCGCCGATCGTGCCTCATCGAGCGATTATAGACTGGGCGCTCACAATCAGGCTTGACGATTACCCGGGTGTCACGTAGCACCTGCGCTGTGACACGCACCTTAGGGTGCGTCGTATTGGATTGCGGGAGTAGCTCAGCTGGTTAGAGCGCCGCCCTGTCACGGCGGAGGCCGCGGGTTCAAGTCCCGTCTCTCGCGCCAATCCAACTTTTTTCAGCATGATCGGGTCGCGGCCGCAAGGGTTGCAAGGCAACCCCGGCCGAGCAGGCCGCCCCGCCGGAGCGCCTTAGCGCGTGAGGCAGAGATGCCCGTTGCATCCGGTGGCGGGCTGGTTTACCCACTGTCCGAAGATACTGGACGACCCGTCCCCCACGCGAGACACCCCGCATGAACGATGCCGCGTACACTGCCCTCCTCCTGCGCGACTATCTGCCGATCGTGATTTTTCTCGGCGTCGCGCTGGCGATCGGCGCCGCCCTGATGATCGCGCCTTTCTTGATTGCCGTCCGCAATCCCGATCCCGAAAAAGTCTCGGCCTACGAGTGCGGCTTCAACGCCTTTGACGATGCCCGCATGAAATTCGACGTGCGCTTCTACCTCGTGTCGATCCTGTTCATCATATTCGATCTCGAAGTCGCATTCCTGTTCCCGTGGGCCGTCGCATTCAAGGACATCGGCGCACTCGGCTTCTGGTCGATGATGGCGTTCCTCGGCGTGCTCACCATCGGCTTCATCTACGAATGGCGGAAAGGTGCCCTCGAATGGGATTAATGCTTCCCCCACAGCCCGGGTTTGCGAGGCGCTGACACGGTCTAGAAATGACACTTCGAAATTTCGATGTTAGAGTGACTCGAGACTAACTTCTCCAGGGCCGATAGAATGCCGTCTGCTCGACGTCACCGCCGATTGTTAACGAACCGATGACGGTCGATGAGTTCGTCGCCTGGGACGACGCGCGCGGGGGCAAGCATCCAAAGTACCAGCTTGTCGATGGCGAAGTTCGCGCTATGGCGCCCGCAAGCACGGCGCATGGGACCATTCAGGCCAACTTAGCACGTCACTTGGGCAATCATCTCGACAAACCCGGAACACGCTGCCATGTCGTCACTGAACCGGCGATCGAGACCCGCGTTCGCGCCAAATTGAACATGCGCATTCCCGATCTGGGCGTGAGTTGCCTGCCTGGGGCCAGTGGCCAGATCGCACTTCCCGATCCGATCCTGCTCATCGAAATAATGTCGCCTGGCAATAAAGCGGACACCTGGGGCAACGTTTGGGCCTACACTTCTATTCCAAGCGTGCGCGAAATCTTGATCTTGCAATCAACCCGCATCGAAGCACTCCTCCTTCGCCGGCAAACCGATGGCTCCTGGCCGGCCGACCCGGAAACGATCGGACCCGACGCGGAACTCGCTCTGACCAGCATCGACTTCTCGATGCCCTTGCAGGCCGCCTACAAGAAAACCTATTTAGCGGCCTAGAGCCGCGGCAAATCCGACGTTGCATCGGGGGCGTAGCTGCGATACCTCGTCGCTGAGATAATCGTTGCGGCTACGCCGTTTAGGAGCCCTCGAATGGGATTGATTGTTCCCCCACAGCCGGTATTCGACAAGCTGGCGGACGGCGCTGGCACTGTGTCACGCCCCAACGACCCGTTCTTCACCGGCGTGTCAAACGAGCTTGCGGACAAGGGCTTTCTCGTCACCACCACGGATGATCTGATCAATTGGGCCCGCACCGGTTCGTTGATGTGGATGACGTTCGGCTTGGCCTGTTGCGCCGTCGAGATGATGCATACTTCGATGCCGCGTTATGACGCAGAGCGCTTCGGTTTTGCCCCGCGCGCGTCTCCGCGCCAGTCCGACGTGATGATCGTCGCCGGCACGCTGACCAACAAAATGGCGCCTGCGCTGCGTAAAGTGTACGATCAGATGCCGGAGCCCCGTTACGTGATCTCGATGGGCTCCTGCGCCAATGGCGGCGGCTATTATCATTACTCGTATGCAGTGGTGCGCGGCTGCGATCGCATCGTGCCGGTCGACATCTACGTGCCCGGCTGCCCGCCGACCGCTGAAGCGCTGCTGTACGGAATCCTCCTGCTGCAGCGGAAGATTCGCCGCACCGGCACGATCGAGCGGTAACCCGGGGAACTTCTTCGCGCGTCGTTCGGCGATTGCGACATCGAAACACGCGCCGCCTACGAAGCCGATCTTGATGAAGGCCCCGGGCACAGCGGCCGGCCGGCGCCTATCGATCCAGTCGCGCCAACCCGGAAGCCTGCAGCATGAAC
>JANOOW010000072.1:0-2243 GCA_031421555.1 Hyphomicrobiaceae bacterium
TGTGGATGCGCCGCGCATCGAGCCCCAGAATTTCGACCATCTCGGGCTTCTCGGCCGCCGCCCGGATCATCGCGCCGAACTTTGTGCGCTCGATCCACAGGTACAGTCCGGCTGCCAACAGCAGGCATAGCCCAATTACGGCGAAGCGATAGGCCGAATAGCTGAACCCGCTGGTGATCGGCACCGAAAAATCGAGCACCGGCGGGATCGGCACCGATTGAAAATCGTTGCCCGCGATGGCCGAGCGCGCTTCTTCCGCAAGGAGGATCAACGCGAATGTCAGCAGCACTTGGTCGAGGTGCTCGCGCTTGTAGAAACGCTCGAACAGGCCGCGCTCCAGGATCGCGCCTAGAGCCAAGCCGCCGATGATGCCGGCCGGAAGCGCGAACCACAGCGAGCCCGTCGTCTTTGCCACGAGGTAGGCCGTATAGGCGCCGATCATGAACAACGAGCCATGGGCGAGATTGATCACGCCCATGACGCCGAAGATGAGCGTGAGCCCACTCGCGATCAGAAACAGCAGCAGCCCGTATTGGACCCCGTTGAGAAGTTGCGCGAGCAGGATCGAGAAATCCATTGGCTACTTTGCTAGGCGGTAAACTCGACTTGGCCACTTCAAATGCAACATAAGCACCAGACCCTTTACAGCTCACCCAACTTCAAATCACGCACAAATGCACGACCACAAAAGAACGTCATCCGGCGGAGGCCGGGACCCACGACAACCAAGAATGGCGCGGTTCAGTTTGAGAAACTCTACTTGGCCTCTTGCGCTGGTCTTTACCTACGATCGACACCGCGTTTGCTGAAACTTGTCGTAGGTCCTGGCCTCCGCCGGGATGACGGTTGTGGGTGAAGCTCAACCCCACTCACGACCTCACGCTTTTCGCATCAAGCCATCTTGCAGGCTTTGCCGGGATCGGCGAGCTGTTCGGCGGCGATGCCCATCACCTTGTTCTCGCCGTTGGTCACCTTGCGCAGATAGATGTTCTGCACGATGTTGTGCTCCTTCGACATGGTGACGGGACCGCGAGGGCTGTCGATCTTTGCGCCCTCCAGGGCGGCATGCAGGCCCTTCTCGTCCTCCATGTTGCCTTTTACCGCGTCGAGCCCGATGGCGAGAAGCTGGGCCGCGTCGTAACCCTGCACCGCGTAAACGTCGGCATCGCGCTGCGCCTTGTCCTTGAATGCCTTGCGGAAGGCGATGTTTTTCGGATTGTCGATGCCATCGCCGTAATGCAGCGCCGTTTCGATACCCTCGGCGGCAGCGCCCTGAGCGGCCAGCGTGCCTTCGGTCAGGAACCCCGACCCGCATAGCGGCACCTTGATGCCGGCGGCCGCATATTCCTTGACGAACTGCACAGCCGCTCCGCCAGCAAAGAACGAGCCGACGACATCGACACCGAGGCCGGCGATCTGCGCCAGCAATGGCTGGAAGTTGGTTTCGGGAAACTTCAGCGTCAGCATCTGCACGAGTTGCCCGCCATGCTTCTCGAGGCCCTCCTTGAAGCCCTGACCGGATTCTTGGCCAGCCGCGTAGTCCCACGTGATCCAGGCGGCTTTCTTGATGCCGCGCTTGCCGAGCACGAGGCCCATGCCGTGCGCCGGCTGCCAATTCGAAAACGACGTGCGATAGACGTTGCGTGCACAAAGCTCGCCGGTGACCGCGCCGTTGCCGGCGTTCGGCACGATGGTCAGGGTGCCGCTTTCCTTGACGACCTTATGGATGCCCATCTGCACGCCCGAGTGCACGGTGCCGATCAGCACGTCGACCTGGTCGCGCTTCACGAGGCGATCGGCGTTCTGCGGTGCATTCTCGGGCTTCGACTCGTCGTCGAGCTTGATGATCTGTACTTCGCGGCCACCGAGCTTGCCGCCCTTTTCCGCAATCAGCATCTCGACTGCGATGGTGATGTTCTCGCCGAGTTTCGCGAACGTGCCGGAGTACGGCAGCATCAAACCAACTTTCAGCGGCTTTGCCTGCGCGATCGCCCAGCCGGTTGGAACTGCCGTAGCGAGGCCAGTAGCCGCAGCGCCCTTCAAGATTTTGCGGCGCGACAGCGCGAACGTGACCTTCGATGTCATTGATAAGTCCTCCCCGGAAGCGTTTTTGCCGAGACGCGAAATTGAGCATCCGCACCTTCGCCGCCGACACTACGCGACCTTTGCGCCGATATCCAAGTCCTACGGTGAATCGTCTTGTCCTCTCCCCGTCCACTTACGGGGAGAGGACAGAGGCGCGC
>JANOOW010000073.1:0-7116 GCA_031421555.1 Hyphomicrobiaceae bacterium
CAGCGTGCGGCGGCGTCCTTCCGCAAAACGCGGATCGTCCAACAGGCCGAGCGCCACCAACTCGTCAAGCACGGTTTCGATCATTGCCGGGATGGCCGGATCAAGCGATTTTACCTGCAGCCGCCGCTTCGACCGCCGCTCAAGTACGCTGCGCAACATTTCACGGGAAGCCGCGCGTGAACTCAGATAATGCAAAGCCGACGCCTTCAAGTACGATAACTTGACCGGCTTCGGCTTTGGCGGCTCGGTCCGCTTCTTCGCAGCCCCGAACATCAGGTGCTGGTGCCGATCAAGCGTCGATCCAAACGTCCTTGGCCTCGATGTAGATCGACGGGTGGATCTTGTAGCCCTTGATCTTCTTGTCGGTGTAGTTGAACACAGCCCGCCACAGCGGAATGACGGCGGGACCGTCGTCCAGCATGATCTTTTCGATCTTAGCCATGACCTCCTTGCGCTTGGTCATGTCGAGATAACCCTCGGCCTCCGTGATCAGCTTGTCGAATTCGGCGTTCGACCAGTTGCTCTCGTTCCAGGATGCGCCGGTGCGATAGGCGAGACCAAGCACCATGGTGCCGAGCGGCCGATGCGCCCAGGTCGTGAAGCCGAACGGCACCTTGGTCCAGTTGTCCCAATATTGCGCCGATGGCATCACGTTGATCTTCACACGGATGCCCGCTTCCTTCCACTGCTCGACCATGGCCTGTACGGCAAGCAATTCCCAGTCCGGTGAAGGGCGGCAGGCAATCTCGGTATCGATGCCATCCTTGTAGCCCGCTTCCGCCAGAAGCGCCTTGGCCTTGGCGACGTCGCGCTTGATGTGGCCGATGTCGACGTAGTCGGGGTGGGCTGGCGACACATGATGATGATCGCCGGGCTTGCCGAGACCGCGATGTGCAACCTTGAGCACGGTGTCGTTGTCGGTCGCGTAGCGCAAGGCCTGGCGCACACGCTTGTCGTCGAACGGCTTGATCGGATGCACGCGCGCAACAGCCGTGTAGCCGGTGTCGACGGAGTTGACCGTGACATGCGGCAGCTTCTCGATGGCGGGCAGGGTTGCAATCGCGCCCTGGTAGATCATGTCGACTTGCTTCGAGGCCAAGGCGCCAACCTGGGCCGCCGCATCCTCGCCGATATCGATGACTTCGAACCGCTCGATGTGGGCCCCGCCGCCCCAGTGGCCGCTCTTGCGGGCGACGAACACGGCGCGCTTGCCGACCTCGAGTTCGGTCATCTCGAAGGCGCCTGTGCCGTTCGAGCCGACCCCGAACACGCCGTTCTCGGCCGGGTCCATCATCAGCGCTGGATAGTGGAACAGTGCTTCCGGCACGGCGAGGTTGGGCGAGCGCCCGTTCAGCTTGAAGGTGAACTCGTCGACCTTCTGGATGGCGTTGGCATCCCAAAGCTTGGTCGACTTCTTTTTCTTCTGCGTCTTCGCGTCGATTTCCTCGGTCTCGAACTCTTCCAGGATGAAGCCCTTCAGCAGGCCGACGGTCGACGAGCCAGTCTTGGCATCGAGAAGGCGCGTCAAATTCCAAACGGCATCGTCGGCGGTGATCTTGCGGTCGCCCTTGCGCCAAGTGACGTCCTTGCGCAGCGAGAAGGTCCAGGTTTTTAGATCGGGGCTCGCTTCCCACTTCTCGACGAGGTTGGGACGCGTCACGTTATCGACGCCGGTAAAAGTCAGGTAGTCGAGCACCTGACGGGCAGCATTCGTGCCTTCGATCCAGGAATAGGTATGCGGGCTCTTCAGATCCTGCACGCGCATGCCGAGACGCAGGACACCGCCCTTCTTGGGTGCAGCGGTTTGTGCACGCACGGGCGAGGGCAAACCCGCGAGGCCGTAGGCGATAGGTGCGCCCACGCCAAGCAATGTCGCAATGCGCAGGAATTCACGGCGTTCGATCAAGCCGTCCGCCATCTCGGCGCCGGCCCTGCGAATGATCGGATGCAGTTTGTCGCTCATGCTACTCTCCTAGATCTTGGCTGGAACAATCCGGCTGTCGCTTCGACGTGAAGCTTAGGGCTAGCACGCGGGCGTGCACAAGGGTCGTCGTTAGCTTGCGCAGCTGCCGCCTTCAGTTTTTGTCGAAGCTGAATACTTTGTCGCGCCCGACAGCGGCGCACGGCAATCAGTCGCGATCGAACGCGAATTTGCTCCACTGCATATTGCTGGCACTGGTCCTGACCACCGGTCCGCGCTCCAAGAGCAGTTCACCGAGTATCCGCGGCTTCGCGCGAGCCTTGCCGGCAGGTGGACGCATATCGGCGACGCGAGAAGGCCGGCTAGGCTCGGCAGCGGGGACAGCCACTGCAACGGCGGGAATGTCCGCGATGACAGCGGGAGCTTGCTGATGCGGCGTGATCGCCTGCATGACGTTTGCGGCCCTGACGCGTGGCGCAGGCGGGGTGGCCACCGCAAACGCTGGCGGGGCTTGACCAACGGCCACCTGCTCGCGGGCGACCACGCCGCCATCCACACTTTGACCCTCGATCTCGATCGCAAGATCGCGTGACGGCACATCCTCAAACGCGATGACGAGTTCGCCCAACGCCGGTGCGTCGATCACCCAGGTACCATCCGGCATCCGCCGTCCGCGCGATAGGGTTGCCGAGGCCGGGACATTACGCAGGACAAAGCGGGCAACCCGAGGCGCCGAGCCCAGCTCGATTCCAAAGCCGGCCCGCACTGGGGCCCAGACTGTGCTATCGGCGCGTGCGGCATTCAGAGCCGGCACCGATACAGATGGTGGTTGCGCGACCAGGGTGGGCTCGACCAAACCCCGGTATCCGGATATTTCGCGACTATCGAACGGGACGGCGCGCGGTGGCCGCTGCTCGCTCCATCCGAGCACCGATGGCGCGGTGCGGGGGGCCTGCCGGTCTTGCCCTATCCAGTCCCGGAGACGGCTGCTACTGACGGGTAACAAGAGCACGACCAGACCACACACCGTAATCACGTTGAACCAGGCCGGTCGCGGTGGCAGAGCAAAAGGCGGCGGCGCGTCGGCTGCCCCGGCTGAATTGCGCAACGCCGCCACCAGCGATTGAAGCCAGCGCTCATCTTCCCGGCCGGCCTGCTCGTGGTTCATGACACCAGACATTGATCGGAAGGTTTCAGGGGATAGATCCTCGAATGATTCCATCAGGGTACGTGATTCGATAGGGTTTGCGCCAACGGCGATTCGCGTTGCAGCAGCCGTTGACATTCAGCCGCGGCAGGTTTGCAATGCCGGTGCTCAAGTGTTTCATCAAACTTCAGGCAAGTAGGCCGAGGAACCCCATGATCCCTTCGATCGATGTAGCTGAGCTGTTTCGCCCGCAATCGCCGGCCCGCGATGTAACCGATGCCGCCATATTCCAGGCAGCCTCACACACGGGCTTCATGACGATCGCCGGGCTGCCGCCGTCCGTGCCGTCGGGCAAAGCGGTGCGAAACGAGCTGCTCCGGATCTTCGCGCTGCCCGATGAGGAAAAGCGCACGTTGTATCGCCGCAAGTTCGATCCCGCGCGCCCCAATGTATACCGCGGCTGGTTTCCACTTTCAGGCGGCGGCGCAACGTGGAAAGAGGGCATCGACATGGGCCCCGACGTCGCCGATCCAGCTTGGCGCGCCGATCCTAATGATCCGCTCACGGAGGCGACACCGCGCCCAAGCGAAGACGCCCTGCCGGGATGGAGCGGCGCGGTTACCGCGTATTACAAGGGCATGGAGCATCTGGGCGCCGTGCTGATGCGTTCGATCGCGCGCGGGCTCGCCTTGCCCGAGACCACCTTTGACGCAGCATTCGTGGGTGGCGTCTCGACCTTGCGCCTGATCCGCTATCCGGTGCGCACGAACGGCTCGTTCGAGGGCAGTGACCCGGCCAAAGTGTGGGTCGAGCATAACGGCCAGAAGCGCTACGTGATCGGTGGCGCCCACGTCGACAGCGGTTTCGTGACACTGCTCGCGCAAGATGGCGTCGAGGGATTGCAGGCGCGCGGTGCCGGCGGCAACTGGCTGGATGTGCCACCGATCGAGGGTTCGCTCGCCGTCAATTTCGGCGCCCTGCTCGACCGTTGGACCGGCGGGCGGATCAAGGCGACCGAGCATCGCGTGCTTGGGCCCGGCCGCGAGCGCTGCTCGATTCCGTTCTTCTACGAGCCCAAGGTCGATCAGGTGATTTCACCGCTCCCCCTTGCCGGTGCGCCATCGTTCGCGCCTTTCACCTACGGCGATCATGTGTGGGCAGCCATGATGAAATTCGTCGAGTTCGAGGGTCTGGACCACTTGCGCATCCGCAGCGCCACCTGACACCATCACAGCTCACACATTCGCAATCAGGAAGGCTCCGGCTTCATGAAAACCCATGCTCGTGCAGTCGTCATCGGCGGCGGTGTCGTCGGTGCCAGCGTACTTTATCATCTGACGAAGGCGGGCTGGACCGACGTCGTACTGCTCGAGAAACACGAGTTGACATCGGGTTCGACGTGGCATGCGGCAGCCGGCGTCCACACCTACAATTCCGACGCCAACGTCTCGAAGCTGCAGAAATACACGATCGACCTATACCGCGAGATCGAGAAGATCTCCGGCCAATCGTGCGGCATCCACGCCACCGGCAACCTGGTGCTCGCGGCCAACGAAGAGATTATGGACAACCTGCGCCTGATGCACGCGCGGGCAAAATACCTCGGCCTCGAAACGCAGCTGATCACACCGAACGAAGCGCGGAAGCTCAACACGCTGATCGATCCGAATGAATTCATTGGCGCGTTGTGGCGCGCGGATGGCGGGCACGTCGATCCGAACGGCGTCACTCATGCCTACACGATTGCCGCGCGCAAAGCCGGTGCCGAAGTCTATCGCTTCACGCCGGTGACCGGGCTAGATCAGCGCGCCGACGGATCGTGGGACGTGATCACCGAAAAGGGCAACATCCACGCCGAGCATGTGGTCAACGCGGCGGGACTGTGGGCGCGCGAAGTCGGCCGCATGGCCGGCATTCAGCTGCCGGTGCTTGCCATGGAGCACATGTACATTATCACCGGGGACATGCCCGAGGTGGCGGCGATGGCGAAGGAGATGCTGCCGACCACCGACTATTCCGGCGAGATCTACATGCGCCAGGAGGGCCGCGGCGTGCTGATGGGCACCTACGAGCAGGACTGCCGCGTCTGGTCGCCCGATGAGACGCCGTGGGATTTCCACATGCAGCTCCTGCCCGACGATCTGGAGCGGCTATCCCCGCATCTGGAAATCGGCTTCAAACATTTTCCAGCCATCGGCCGCGCCGGCATCAAGAAGGTCGTGAACGGACCTTTCACCTTCGCACCCGACGGCAATCCGCTGGTCGGCCCGGTGCGCGGCTTGCGCAACTACTGGAGCGCGTGCGGCGTGATGGCCGGCTTCGCGCAAGGCGGCGGCGTCGGCTTGGCACTCTCGCGCTGGATGGCCGATGGCGATCCCGGCGCCGATATCTTCGCGATGGACGTCGCCCGCTTCGGCCCGTTCGCCTCGAAGGCCTATACGCACATCAAGGTGCAGGAGAACTACAAGCGCCGCTTCCGCATCGCCTACCCGAACGAAGAATTGCCCGCGGCACGTCCTTTGCGCCGCACACCCGCCTACGACCGCTTGAAGGCGGCAGGTGCCGTGTTCGGCGCGAACTTCGGCCTCGAAGTACCACTGTGGTACGCACCCAAGGGCATGGAGCCGGCAGAAACTCCGACCTATCGCCGCTCGAATGCATTCCCCGTCGTGAAGGCCGAGTGCAAGGCCGTGCGCGATGCTGTCGGCGTGATGGAAATCTCGGGCTTCGGCAAGTACGAGATCACCGGCGCGGGCGCGGCAGCCTGGCTCGACCGGATGCTCGCCAACAAGATCCCGAAACCGGGCCGCATGGTGCTGGCGCCGATGCTGAACGAGCGCGGCACGATCCTGGGCGACTTTTCCCTGGCCTGCCTTGCACCCGGCCGCTTCCTGATGATCGGCTCCGGCGTCGCCGAGATCTATCATATGCGCTGGTTCGAGCAGCATCTAGCGGACGCCAAAGATGTGTCGGTGCGTGCGGTGCCGCATGCGCTCAACGGCTTGATGATTGCCGGGCCGAAATCGCGCGAGCTCCTGCAACGGCTGGTGAAGGACGACGTCTCGAACGGCAAGTTCAAATTCTTCGCCGTGCGCGAGATGACGGTGGGCTTGGTGCCGGCAATTGTGATCCGCGCCAGCTACACCGGCGACCTCGGCTACGAAATCTGGTGCACGCCCGACTATCAAGTCACCCTGTATGAAGCGATCGTCGAAGCCGGCCGCGATCTTGGCCTCGTGCACTTCGGTGGCCGCGCATTGATGTCGTTGCGGCTCGAGAAAGGCTACGGCGCATTCTTCCGCGAGTTCCGTCCCGACTATACGCCGAAAGAATGCGGGCTCGACCGCTTCGTCGCCTACGGCAAGGGCGACTTCATAGGCCGGGCTGCCGCGTTGAAAGATCGCGACAGCCAACCATCGCGCCGCCTCGTCACGATGATCGTCGATACCGATGTCGAAGTCGTCGGCTACGAGTCGATCCTGAAAAGCGGCGCGGCTGTCGGCCAGGTGACCTCGGGCGGCTACGCGCATTGGGCGGGGAAGAGCATCGCACTAGGCTACGTGCGTGCGGATCTCGCCGTCGACGGCACCGAGCTCACCATCCCGATCTTCGCCGAGGAACGCCGCGCAGTCGTCCACATGACCCCGCTGTTCGACGCCAACGGCGGCCGGCAACGCGGGTGACGTAAGACCCGGAAGGAAGACACCAAACGCTAGACTGAGACGCATCAGGCAGCTTCGCGGCCGTAGAAGAGCATCGAGACGTGCTCGGCTTCGGCAAAGAACAGCCAGCGCTCGACGGCGATGCCGATGGCGGCGCACAGCACGGCGAGGATCGAGATAAACAGAGCTGCGATGCCGCTCGTGACGAACAAAAGCAACGTCAGTATCGCCGGGATCACGAACAGCGTCACCACTGCCAGGTGCCGCTGCCGGCCGGCATGCTTGCGGCCGTCTTGAAACCGCATCTCGCGCATCACGAAGTTCGCTTGAGTGTGCGGCGGTTCCAGCTGACGAACTTTGCCATACTTGCCGAGACCGGTGGCAGC
>JANOOW010000074.1:0-4953 GCA_031421555.1 Hyphomicrobiaceae bacterium
TTTGCTGACCACCGGCATCGACTACACCAAGCCCGCCGTCGCCTCACGCCTCGCCCGCGACGGCGAAGGCGACCTGATCGGTTTGGATACGCTCTACGGCGGCAACCGTCCGTATGCTGCGGATGGCGAAGGCACCGCGCTGGCACTCGCGCTGCTGGCGGCACCGGGCATCCGCATCATCCCCGTGCGCATCGACCCGGACCGCCCGGCGAGCCTGATTGCCGCCGTGAAGTTTGCCGCGGTGAGCCCTGCACGCATCATCGTTATGCCGCAGTTTCCCGGCGACGCGACACAACGTGCGCAGTTGCTAGCCGGTCTCGCGAAGTTTGCAGATCGCTTGTTTATCGTGCCGGTGCAGAGTGACGATGCGGCAACACCCGCCGGAGCCAACGTACTCGCCATCGGCTCATCCGGAGTTGCATCGCCCGCCGCCGATTTGTTGGTGACCGCAGATCGCCCCACTCCCGCGATGGCCGTGGTTGACCTCATTCCGGCGCTCGCCAGTTGCGGAGATGCTGAAATCGCGAAGCTGCAGGGATCGGCAACAAAACTGAAGACTTTGCTGAAAGAGCTCTCGCTCCGCGCCAAGCCAGACCCCACAGCGGGCTGCCGTATCTCAGTCCCGGCACGTTGAATATCCGCGAACGCTGTGGCCCATTCGACCGTGGATCAAACGCGTTCGCCGGTTTACGCGGGCGCCCCCCTCGACTAAGTGATCGTGATGAACCAGCCATTCCGCCCCATCACCCGGCGCGTCCTAGACGCGGGCGCAGGTCCCAAATCGAACTCCCGGCTGCATCCGATTTTTGCGGGATGGACCGTGGTGCGGCTGGACATCAACCCGGCGGTGCAACCCGACATCATCGGCACGATCACGGACCTGCGGGCGAGAATTCCGAACGCGTCGTTCGATGCGATCTGGTCGTCGCACAACATCGAGCATTTGCACACCTTCGAAGTTCCGGCCGCCCTCAACGAATTCAAGCGCATTCTGAAGCCCGACGGCTTCGCCTTCATGACCTGCCCCGACCTCGAGCAGATCGGCAAGCTGATTGCCGGCGGCGATGTCGAACGCACCATCTACCAGTCGCCGGCCGGGCCGATCAACGTGCTCGACATGCTGTTCGGACACTCCGCCTCGATCGCCAGGGGCAACACCTACATGGCGCACAACACTGGCTTCACCGTGAACAATCTCGGTGCGGCGTTGCAGGCAGCCGGTTTCAGGGAGTCGTGGGTTGCCCCCGGCAAAGCGATCGATCTGTGGGCAATAGCACTGATGCCGCAGACGGACAGACAGCAGCTTCAGAAACTGCTGGCGAGGACGGAGCAACGCTTCCTGGCGCTTGTCTGATGGATATCCTGTTCGTCCACAATAATTTTCCGGCACAATTCAAGAACCTCGCGGCAACGCTGACGCTGTATCCCGGCATCCGGGTCGGCGCGATCGGCTCGCGCGGTTCGACCGATGTCGAGCGCGTCAGGCTCCAGCGATATTCGCTCGAACCGGCCGATGTCGCCGAAACCCACCCCTTCGCCCGCCGCTTCGATCTCGAATGCCGCCGCGCCGAGCAAATCCTGTATGCCGCGACCGCCTTCACCAAGCAGGGCTTCGCGCCGAAGACCGTCATCGCGCATTGCGGATGGGGCGAAACGCTGCCGTTGCGCGAAGCATTTCCCAACGCCCGCATCATCACCTATTGCGAGTTCTATTATCGCAGCCAGGGCCAGGATGTGAATTTCGATCCGGAGTTCGGCAACCTCGGCGTCGATGCCTGCGTCGCCTTGCAGTTGAAGAACGCGGCCACTTTGCTCTCGCTGATCGAGAGCGACGATGGCATCGCGCCGACGCTGTGGCAGAAGTCGACCTATCCGGGCGAACTGCAGGGCAAGATCAACGTGCTGCACGAGGGCGTCGATACCGGCACCGCCATGCCCGATGCGCAAGCCGTGCTCACCTTGCCGAACGGCCAGCGCCTGACGCGTGGCGACGAAGTCGTGACGTTCGTCGCGCGCAATCTCGAACCGTTGCGCGGCTACCACACCTTCATGCGCGCGGTGCCGCACATCTTGCGCCAGCGTCCCAACGCGCACGTCGTCATCATCGGCGACGACAAGGTGTCCTATGGTGCCGCCCCGCCGCCGGGCCGCAGTTGGAAATCGATTTACCTCGACGAGGTTGCCGGCCGCATCGATCCGCGACGCGTGCATTTCCTCGGACCCGTCGCGTACGCGACCTACATCAAGGCGCTGCAGGTCTCATCGGCCCATGTGTACCTGACCTACCCGTTCGTCCTGTCGTGGTCGTTGATCGAGGCGATGGCCGCCGGTTGCGCCATCGTCGCCTCCGATACCGGTCCGCTGCACGAAGTCATCGACGGCCAGAACGGCATGCTGACGCCGTTCTTCGATGTCGAGGGGCTGGCCGCAAAGGTCTCGCACGTGCTGGCGCATCAGCGCACGTACGAGCCGATGCGGGCGCTAGCGCGGCAGACCGCGGTCGATCGTTACAGCATCGAACACTGCGTGCCGAAGCTCGTCGATTTCGTCACCCGCTAGCCACCGCTCAGGGCTTCCAGTCCTTGGCCTGCTTCTGGATTGCCGCGACGTCGAACGCATTGATCTCGTCGATCAAGTCGTTGGTGATCAAATCGGCGGCGTCGGCTTTTTCCTTGAGCACGCCAGCCTTCAGCAGCCAGTCGAGATAGGCCTGATAATTTGCCGTCACGCTCTCGCCCCACTTAGTCGCGCCGCCCGCTTCGAGTTTCCAATTACGGATGCGGGCCGACAATACGTTCACGTCGTCCTTCAGCGCCTCCGCTTCTTCTTTGCCCACGGATTTCGCTTGCGGATAGATCTCCCAGAACATGCGCACCGCCGCTTCGGGATTGGCGATCGCGAACACCGAGCCCATGGCATAGCCCTTGGCGACGGCGACAGCGTCCTTGCGCCGCGTCGTCAGTGTTTCCTCGAGCGCCACGAATCCGTTCGACGGGAACTTGGCGATTTCGGCGGTATCCAGCAGCCGCAGCTTGATGCCTGCATTCTCGACCATCGCGTATTGCGTGTCGAACTGCGACAGCGCGTCGATCTGTTTCGAACGCAGGAGTGCCGCCGTCTGCGCGCCTTCGCCAGCGACGACGATCGATACATCCTTGTCCGGGCTCATACCCTCGGACTGCACCAGGGCGCGAGCAACGATGAGACCTGCCGAACCCATAGAGGTCAGGCCGATCTTCTTGCCGCGCAGATCCTTGGCCGTCTTGATATCGCTGTCGACCGGCACCGCGAAGCCATAAATGTTGCCCTGGTAGGCAGTGTAGAAATTCTTCGCTTTCACGCCTTGCGGGCGGATCACGGCGAGCGGTTCGATCGAGGGGATCGAGAAGAGTACATCCTTGGTTGCGACCGCCTTCACGCAATCACCCGAACCTGCGATCCCCACCAGTTCGACCTTGATCCCCTCCTTGGCGAACCAGCCCATCTTGGTCGCGACGGCAAAGGCGGAGGCTGCCGCGGCTGACACCGTCTTGGCGCAGAAGCCGACGCGGATCGTGGTTTGCGCGGCAGCGTCCAGAGGGGCAGCCGCGAGCGTCAGGCTGGCAGCGCTCGCGGCAAGTATAGCTCGCATCGAAATCGGTCTCATGTCGCCGGATCCTTCTTGATCGAGGTGTCAGATTCACGCGGGCGATCCCAGAACAGCACGCGCCGCTTTATGCCGGTGACCATGCCGTTGAGGATGAGCCCGATAAGCGAAAGGATGAGCAGGACGCCGAACTGGCCTGCCACGTCCATGTTGAAGTTCATGCTCTGGATCAGCATGCCGAGGCCGCGTTCGGAGCCGACGAATTCGGCGACGATGGCGCCGATCAGCGCGAATATCATCGCGATCTCGAGACCGGCGAAGATGAAGGGCAACGCGTTCGGCAACTGCAGCATCCGGAAGATTTGAAACTTGGATGCAGCCAGCGAGCGCAGCAGGTTCACCCGGTCTTCATCTGCCGACCGCAAACCGACGATGGTATTGACCATCAGCGGAAAGAACGCGACCAGCGCCGCGTTGATCACCTTCGAGGTGAGCCCCAGGCCGAACCAGATGACGATGAGCGGCGCCAGCGCCACCTTCGGCATCGCCTGGAACATCACGATGAAAGGATAGAGGAAATATTCGACCCGCCGGCTGAGCGCCACCGCCGTACCCAGGATGAAGGCCAGGAAAGTGCCCAGCGCAAAGCCCATGAACGTTTCGGCGAGCGTAACGCCGGTGTGCTCGAGGTAGATGCCGGATTCGATGCCCCGCTTCAGCCCGTAGAAGATGCTAGAGGGCGGTGGCAGGATGTACGGCGCGATCTCGAAATACTTGACCGCCTGTTCCCACACGAAAAGCACCGCCGCGATCAGCAACAGCCGCAGCGACATGCCCGTCGCACCTCGCGTGATCGCATGGCTCACAGTGCACCGCCCGTCGCATTCAGTGCCGCCCGGATCTGGCGCACATAGCCGCCGAACACTTCGGTATTGACGGCGTCGAGCGCACGCGGACGCGGTAGATCGATCTTCAATTCGGCACCTATTCTGCCAGGGCGTGGCGTCATCACCAGCACGCGGTCGGCGAGGAATACCGCCTCCGCGATCGAGTGCGTGATAAACACGATCGTCTTGCGCCGCTCCATCCAGATGCGCTGCAATTCGATGTGCATCGTCTCACGCGTCATCGCATCGAGCGCGCCGAACGGCTCGTCCATCAGCAGCAACGCCGGATCGTGGATCAGCGCGCGCACCAGTGACACCCGCTGCTGCATGCCACCCGACAACTCGCGCGGGTAGCGGCTCTCGAAGCCTTCGAGGCCGACGAGCTTCAACAACTCCAGCGCCTTCGCCCGCATTGCTTTTCTGTCGAGCCCCTGCACGTCGACCGGCAGCTCTGCATTGCCGAGCACCGTGCGCCAGGGG
>JANOOW010000075.1:0-6731 GCA_031421555.1 Hyphomicrobiaceae bacterium
TCATAGCGCTGGTGAACGCACACTCCGGGTGCTGTACATTAAGGGGGTTAGCGGAGCATTAAGGCGCGCTCCGGTTTGAAACGGGGCGCTGGTGTGGTCGAGCGCGTCGCTGCTCTCAGCCGATGGCCTTGGCGAGCGCGACCGTGCGGTGTGCCATCTCCGCATGCAGGAGTTCCACCATCCGGCCGTTCATCGTGATGGCGCCGCGGCCTTTGTTTTCCGGCAGTTCGAAAGCCGCTATGATGCTTTCGGCAGCCGTGATTTCATCCGCTGATGGACGAAATACATCGTTGACGATGCTGATCTGATCGGGGTGGATTATGGTTTTCCCATCCATCCCGAGTTGGCGTCCCTGACGGCTTTCATGTAGCAGTCCCCCGGCGTCCTTGAAGTCGTTGTAGACGCCATCGAGCACGTCCAGGCCGTATGCTTTGCCAGCGGTCATGATCGCGGACAGCCAGTAGAGTGCAGCGGTGCGGTTGCCGTCGAGTTCGGCGCGGGTTTCCTTCAGGAGATCGTTGGTGCCAATGATGAAGCAGTCGAGCCGGCTGCTGTTTTGCCCGGCGGTGGCTGCTATTTCCCGCACATTGAGCACGCCAAGCGGTGTTTCGATCATCGCCCAGACCTTTTGCGGAGATGCCAACCCATCGAGCACGCGGCTCACGCCGGCGATCATATCTGCGCTGGATACCTTTGGTATCAGAACGGCACTGGCCTTGGATGCAGCCGCCGCGGCAAGATCGTCGGCCCCCCAGGGCGTATCGAGACCGTTAATACGCACGACGACTTCCTTGCGCCCGAAGCCGCCGCTGGAGATCGCGGCCACCACTTGGTCCCGCGCCGCAGTTTTAACTCCCGGTGCGACGGCATCTTCGAGATCCATGATGATCACGTCTGCCGCAAGGCCTTTGGCCTTCTCAAGCGCACGGACATTAGACCCCGGCATGTATAGCGCGCTGCGCCGTGGCCGAATATCCTTCATAGCTTTATCCTCCGCAATCGAGCCTGATGTTTGCTGATTGATATCGCCGATCTGCGGCGTCGCCAGCCAAGGACAGTGTGCCGCACAGATCAACTTGGACAAATGATCAGATTGACAGACCCGTCTGAGGCTTTCATGTGGATTGTGCAGATGCGAGATGCGTCGTCCGATTTCGAACCGGCTACTAGGATGCTTTCTTCATGGTTCAGCTTACCTTACCGCGAAATTCTCAAGTCGAAACCGGCAAGATTTGGAACAAGCCAGAAGCCAAAGGCGACTGGAAGGAATTCAAGATATATCGCTGGAACCCGGACGACGGCAAGAACCCGCACGTCGATACCTATTGGGTCGATCGCAGCACCTGCGGCCCTATGGTGCTCGACGCCCTGATGAAGATCAAGGACACAGTCGACTCGAGCTTGACCTTCCGCCGCTCATGCCGTGAAGGCATTTGCGGTAGCTGCTCGATGAACATCGATGGCACGAACGGCCTCGCGTGTTTAAGTGCGATGGACGATGTGAAAGGTGCGGTCCGCATCTATCCGCTCCCGCATATGAAGGTCATCAAAGACCTTGTCCCGGACATGACCGACTTCTATGCGCAGCTTCGGTCGATCGAACCTTGGCTCAAAACGGAGACGCCGACACCTCCAGTCGAGTGGAAGCAGTCGCGGCCTGATCGCGAGAAACTCGATGGCCTCTATGAATGCATCTTATGTGCGTGCTGCTCCACAGCATGTCCAAGTTATTGGTGGAATTCGGATCGCTTTTTGGGACCGGCAATTCTTCTGCAGGCCTACCGCTGGGTTATCGATAGCCGTGACGAAGCGACTGGCGAGCGTCTAGACAATCTCGAAGACCCGTTCAGGCTTTATCGGTGTCATACCATTTTGAATTGCGCCAAGGCTTGTCCGAAGGGTTTGAACCCGGGCAAGGCTATAGCCGAACTCAAGAAATTAATGGTCGAGCGCCGGGTCTAGATACAACTCAAACTCTCATTGATTGTTAACGAACAAGGATCGGCACAAAAAAACCGGAGGTGCTTTCGCAAGCCTCCGGTCTCGAAACGATCAGCAAGTTTGCTTGCTGTTGAAGCTCTGTCGCATCGTCCAGGCGCCCAAACCTGGATCCCGCGCTCAGGCTCAAGCGGCCTTCTTCTTGGCCGTTGTCTTCGATGCCGCTTTCTTGGCTGGAGCCTTCTTGGCTGCAACCTTCTTCACGACCTTTACTGCGGCCTTCTTCACCGGAGCCTTCGCCTTCGCCTTCACTACTGCTTTAGCCATCGTAATATCTCCCTCTAGAGTTCGAATCAGCTCGAACTATTTCAGCATGTGCAAGTTCAACTGATTTGTTGACATAAAAATTGGATTCGCATGCTGATTTTCGGAAACTTGCATCTGTTGTGTTGCAAAAAATCATCAAAATTCGATTATGCGGATGCCTTATCGAAAAAGGTGCAGACCGGAAATGAAGATCACCGGCATTCAGCTGTGTTCAGCGAACAAATAAAACATGCAGATCTTCGTCCAGTAGATAATCAGTAGCCGTCCATTCGAGCTGCGTTGGCCCTGTGCGTTTGAGCCCCTCGCGGCAAGTCGCGACGACGGTGGATTGATCGCCCGTCTCGATCAAAATGCGAATGCGATGAGCGGGCCCGAGTTGGTCACCACCATTCGTGGCCAATAATCCGACACTCGTGAATGTCGGTGCGATGCCACCTTCGGCCGGAAGCTTGGCGATCGCTTCCTCTTGCGCCTGGCTCAGGCAGGAGCGCTTTCGCAGCGATTGCAACGTCTCAGTCTTGTAGGAAGCGACGCCCACAATTGGACGGTAGGAAATGACAATGTTGATCTTCTGTCCAACTTGCAGGCTCTGACGCCAATAGGCCACTGTCTTCAAGGTCCATGCAGCAACCACTGCCGGTCCCTCTTCCTTCAGTATGCCCCGCTCGATGAGGTCGAGCCGATCGCTGGCGCTCAGTCCTGCAAGTTTATCCTGCGAGGCAGCGGCAAAAGGAAAGTAAGGGATCCGGTTGCGTGTGAGTACCGGCGATACGTCCAGTCCGAGCGCGAGCGCCCGCTGTTCGACATTGTATGACGGCATTTGACCGTCAACCTTCAGCGTGAACTGCACGAAGTTCGCGGGCTCTGCGGAAGGCAAAATTACTTCGCCATCGGCGAGAGCGCTTGTATCCAAGTCCGGCAGGGAGAAAGCGATGAGGATTGCTTGCGGCGATTGCGCATCATTGCGAAGAGTGTAGCTGAGCGTGATCAAGTCGCGGCTCAACTGGATGTCCTGCTGCTCGATCGCGATGGACGCGTTCGCCGCGAAAGACAGGCCTCCCGCTGGCAACTCGTTCGATCCGACGGCTGCAATGCCGGGCGCGCTGCCGATCGCTACCGCGCTCGCGAGTGCTAAGCTCGCGACCCCAGATAACACGAAGCGCGCTTTGCCGTTTCTCATCGTTATCGACCCATTCCGATCATGCCTTCAGAGGTCGGCGATCGTATTCTGCCATAACGAATTATCTGGCACGCAACCGCCACCGGCGGGTCCATGTGGTGCCCTAAAAGGCGCCTTGTCCAGCAGCATTGCCCGAATGCCAAAAAACGCCGCTCAACGTCGAGAGCGCATCGCTTTGGTTGAGCCGAAAGATCAGGCAGCTTTGGTGGTTCTGTTCTGCAAATCCAGAACTGCCATCATGTAGCCCACCCGGTCTTCAACTGCCTCTTGCAGAATTGAGAAGTAGTTTGGTTCGTTCGGGACGATCTCGCCGATGACTTCACCGTATTCAAAGCGTAAGTCTGCTTCGTGCTTGCGGGCGATCGCCTGCATCTTGCTGTTCTCAGCAAGGCAGCTCATGTACAGGCGCTGGACGCCTCTGTTGCGCGCCGATCGAATGACGCGGCCCATCAGCTCACTTCCGAGACCATGACCCTGGTAGGCTTTCTCGACCGAGAACGCGGCTTCCGCTTCTGGAGACCAGCCATCGCCGAGTTTGCGCAGTTCCGCTGCGGCCCGCAACTCACCATCGGCAATGTACCCATAGACGACGCTGCCCATGTCGCTCATGCGGCTAGCGTAATCTTCGATGAAGCTGTCGGAGACCCCATGGGCAAACCGCATGCGTCGGCTATCCTTATCCAGCCGCAAAAGGTGTGCCGCGAAACTTTTCGACTCCGAAGGCCAGATCTTTCGGATATTGCTGGTGATTATCGTTCTCTCATCCATCAGATCACCTTCCGGTATTGCCGAATGACGTTTGAGCAATTGTTTGGTTCCTAATGCTGGACGACGATAAAGACGACGTACCCATATATTTAGCTTTTTTTGTGCATTGCACAATGTCCGGCGTGGATAATGATATTAAACATTGCAGAACAACAGTTTAGGCAATTGGTGCGATGCGATAATATGCTCAAGGAGAGCCGATTGGTCGGCTATAATTCTCTGCGCCGGTGAACTTATGCGCATGCAACTAAGGCCGCACTTGACCCGCATATCGGCGTGCGTGTACCGGGGGCTCCGATGAGGGGACCTCCACTTGAGCGTTACCACGCGCGCGTCGCGGCGGGTGAGATGGAAGGCGATGCGGCTCAAACCGCAGTCGTCGAGCGCTTGGACGTGCTTGCAGCGACTTTGCAGGGATGGCGGCCCAAGCGCAGCGGCTTCATCGCACATATGTTTTCAAATCGCGCGGAAGTGCCTCGCGGTCTGTACATTCATGGCGCCGTCGGGCGTGGCAAAACCGTGCTGATGGATTTGTTCTTTCGCGCCGTCGAGTTCGAGCCGAAACGGCGCCTGCATTTTCACGAGTTCATGGCGGAAGTGCATGACTTGCTCGCCGAGGCGCGGCACGCCGTCGAAGGTGACCCTATTCCTCATGTGGCAGCATCGATCGCAAGACGGGCGCAGCTACTGTGTTTCGATGAGCTCCATGTCACCGACGTGGCCGATGCCATGATCCTAGCTCGCCTTTTCAAGAAGTTGTTCGAAGCTCAGGTCGTACTCGTCGCGACCTCGAATGTTGCCCCGCGCGATCTGTACGCGAATGGGCTGCAACGCGAAAGTTTTCTGCCATTTGTCGATCTGCTCGAGGAGCGGCTGGACGTCGTGGAGCTCACAGCAGCAAAGGATTACCGGCTAGATCGGTTGTCGGGCCAGCAATTGTATTTCACGCCGCTCGATGAGGCGGCCCGCCGCGCAGTCAGTGCCGCGTTCACGCGGATGACAGGCTTATGGCACGGCGCTCCAATGACTTTGGACAACAAGGGGCGAAGCCTTCGTGTGCCGCAGGCTGCCCGCGGCGTCGCGCGCTTTACGTTCGCGGATCTATGTGAGCAGCCACTAGGCGCGCAGGATTACCTCACTTTTGCACGCGCGTTTCATACCATCATTATTGAGGCGATCCCGGTCATGGGACCGGAGAAGCGCAACGAGGCCCGCCGTTTCATCAACCTGATCGATACGCTCTACGACAATCACATCGGGCTGATCGCCTCTGCCGGAGCGGAGCCCGGCGAACTCTACGTTGCTGGTGACGGCTTGCCGCTGTTCGAGCGCACGATTTCCCGCCTCATGGAAATGCGCACCGCCGAGTACTTGGCGAGCCGCGCGAAACGCAGCGACTAGCGGCTACTCGGCCGGTACTGTTGGCGATGGCCCGGCACTTTTCGCTGGCCACCCGAACCAGGCAGGCTTTGCATGCATCGCCGCGTGCGCTGGGACTGGCGGCTTTGCCTCGAGCTTTGCCAAATCGCGGCCGAACGCTCGCGTTAGACGCTTTATCTGGCGGCTATAGACATAGTAGTTCGCTTCGAGTGTGTGCCGGTCCGACGCGACAAACTCTGTGCTCGAGTTGCGCACTGAAGTGCGCTTCAACCTGCGGAACCACTCTGCCCGCTCCGGCGATCTTTCCTGCGCGTGGATGAAGCGCGATATCAATCGGCCCTGATAATCCGCCAAGCGCCAGATGCTGCCATTCGCTTGCACGAGGCCTGCGGCGAAGAGGTTGTCGTACTGCGGATGGAAGGTGTTCTGGAACAGCTTCGGCCGGCCCGCGGCATCGTTGATCAAGTCGTTATCGATGAATGGGAACTCGATCTTGTAACCGGTGCCGAAGATCACCGTGTCGAACTCTCGGCTTGACCCATCCTTGAAAAATACCCGCTCGCCGTCGAAGCGCTCGATCTCCGGGTGGATAACCACGCGGCCGTGGGCTGCCAAGCGGGGGATGTCATCGCTCATCGTCGGGTGAGCCTGATCGATGTGATAATCCGGGTCCGGCAATTTGTAGCGCGACGGCGGACCCTGGAGAAGCCACAGGCTCGCCTCGAAGATGAAGCGGCGAACCACGCGTGGTAGCGGAATGGATTCGACCGTCGCCACGACATCGTGCGTGGGAAAGCCCAGCATAAATTTCGGCACAAACCAATAACCGCGCCGGAAACTCATAGCGACGGTGTGGCCACTCGTGTGCGCGGCATCGCGTGCGATGTCACAAGCCTAATTGCCGGCTCCGACGACAAGAACGCGATTATCCTGAAGTTGCTTCGGCGACCGGTAGGCGGAAGAATGCAGCAGCTCGCCCGCAAAATTGCCCGGGATCACAGGCACGCGCGGCGCATGATGGTGACCGTTGGCCAGAACGACGCCACGATAGACGCGTGGCTCATCCTCGCCCGCTATCTTCACATCCCACAGTTTGTCGTCGCGCGGTGTTACGCGTTCAACCGTACAATTGAGCTCT
>JANOOW010000076.1:0-2572 GCA_031421555.1 Hyphomicrobiaceae bacterium
TGGGCGGCCGCGATCGCGCCGGTAACAAAAGCGAGCTTGCCGATGCCGTGGTCATGCGTTTGGACCAAGCCTTGGGCTTGCTGCGCGAGCCACGCCGTCCTCTCATGCCATTGCCGTGCCGGATCGCGCGCCAATCGTTCGCCGAACCCCTGGTCACATCGACCGGTATCGAAGCCGCCATTGCATCGATCACAACCTCGTTGTGCGCCACTCTCGAAGAGGCGGGCGAGGGCGCACGCCAGTTACGCCTGATGCTCTATCGCAGCGATGGAACCTGTGCTGTCATCGGGATCGGCACCAGTAGCCCCAGCCGCGATGAAGCCCATATGCGAAGCTTGCTGCTGGAAAAAGCTGGCGGCATCGACTTGGGTTTTGGCGTCGATGCCGTCAGCCTGGATGCCTTGATGGTAGATCATCTGACAGGAAGCCAGGCCGCACTTGGCGCCAAGCCGGCACGATCGGGCGCCCAGGGTCTTGCCCAACTCATCGACCGGCTGACAAATCGGGTCGGCGCATCGTCGATCTATCGCATTCAAGCGCGCCAAAGCCATATTCCGGAGCAGGCCGATGTGCGCTTATCCGTGTTTGCAGCGGCTGAAACTACGCCGGTAGTATCGGCCGCGCCGAAGCCGGAACGTCCGCCTTTTCTGCTCGGCCGGCCCGAACCGATCACGGTGGTTGCCGAGGTGCCGGAGGGCCCGCCGCGGCAATTTTTGTGGCGGCGGGCCGGCCATCGGATCGTCAAGGCGGAAGGGCCAGAACGCATTGCCCCGGCCTGGTGGCAGAGCATCGGCGCGCCGCCGGATACATCGGTACCACGGCTGCGCGATTACTATCGCATCGAGGACGATCGCGGCGGCCGTTACTGGGTGTTCCGTGAAGGTTTCTACGGCGGCGATAGCGACGATCGCCCGCCCGGCTGGTTCGTGCATGGTCTGTTCGGATGAGGAACATGTCATGACCAGCGGCATCAATGTCACCCGGTTGCGTCCACGTCCAACCGTACCGCAGGCAACCCCGGCCTATGCCGAATTGCATGTGACGACGAATTTCACGTTCCTCGAAGGGGGGTCGCATCCATCGGAGCTTGTTGCGCAGGCGAAGGCGCTCGGCCTCGATGCGCTCGCGATCACCGATCGCAACACGCTGGCTGGCGCCGTGCGTGCGCACGTGGCGGCGAAACAGGCGGGCATCAGGTTGATCATCGGCGCCCGGCTTGAATTTACCGATGGCACGCCGAGCCTGCTTTGTTTGCCCATCGACCGGCAAGCCTACGGCCGGCTCTGCCGTTTATTGTCGGCTGGGCAAATGCGTGCCGAAAAAGGCCAGTGCCATCTGACGTTCGAGGACTTGGCGCCAGCAGCTGCCGGTCAAATCCTCATCGCCTTGCCACCGGCTGATTGGGCGTGGAGAACGGCGAATGATACACTTGATCCTTTGGCGGATCATCTGCGCCGTTTGCATGCCCTGGCTGGCGCTCAAGTCTATCTCGCCGCATCCTGTCTTTACCGGGGGCATGACCGGGGGCGGATCGAAGCGCTCAGCCTGCTGTCTCGCGCTTGCAATCTGCCACTCGTTGCGACCGGCGACGTGCTCTATCACAGCCCCCATCGCCGCCCGTTGCAGGATGTGCTGACGTGTATCCGTGAAGGCATCGTCATTCGCGATGCTGGCCTGCGGCTCGAAGCCAATGCCGAGCGGCATCTGAAATCGCCTGCTCAATTCGCACGTCTGTTTCGCGGGTATGAACATGCAATTTCAAACACCGTCAAAATTGCAGACGCCTGCCGCTTTTCCCTCGACGAGCTCGTCTATGAATATCCCGACGAGCCGATCCCGCCGGGTGCAACCGCGCAATCGCATCTCGAAGCGCTGACTGCCGAAGGTGCGCGCTGGCGGTTTCCCGATGGCGTGCCACCGAAAATTGCCGATACCATCGCCCGTGAACTCGCGTTGATCGCGACCCTCAATTACGCGCCATATTTTCTCACCGTGCACGACATCGTCCATTTTGCGCGTTCACAGGACATCCTTTGCCAGGGCCGCGGTTCGGCTGCAAATTCAGCCGTCTGTTATTGCCTCGGCATCACCTCCGTAAACCCGGAAGAGGTCGACCTTCTGTTCGAGCGCTTCGTTGCGCCAGAACGAAAAGAACCGCCCGATATCGATGTCGATTTCGAGCACGAACGTCGGGAAGAAGTAATCCAGCACATCTATAGCCGTTACGGCCGTCATCGCGCGGGGCTGGCTGCGACCGTCATCAGCTATCGATCGAGATCGGCGGTGCGCGAGGTCGGCAAGGCGATGGGCCTGTCCGAGGATACGGTCGCGACGCTCGCCGGCCAGGTGTGGGGTACGCGCTCCGGCGGCGCGTTGCCGGAAAAATATGTCCGTGACGCAGGCCTCGATCCGCATGATCCAATGCTCGTAGCCGTCCTCGAGCTCGCCGACGAATTGATCGGTTTTCCCCGGCATCTATCGCAGCATGTCGGCGGTTTCATCCTGACGCGGGGGCCGTTGATCGAGATCGTGCCGGTTGGCAACGGTGCGATGGCCGATCGCACTTTCATCG
>JANOOW010000077.1:0-4396 GCA_031421555.1 Hyphomicrobiaceae bacterium
GGGCGGCTCGACAAGGACACCTCCGGTTTGCTGCTGATGACGGACGACGGCGCGCTGCTGCATCGGTTGATCTCGCCGCGCAGTCATAGTCCGAAGCGCTATTGCGCCACGCTGGCGCGTCCGCTTCGTGGCGACGAAGCAGACATTTTCGCCAGCGGCACGGTGATGCTGGAGGCGGATGACAAGCCGCTGCTACCGGCTACTCTGGAAGTTCTGGCGCCGGACCAGGTGCGGCTCACGCTTACCGAGGGCCGTTATCATCAAGTCCGCCGCATGTTTGCCGCCGTTGGCAATCACGTGCTGACGCTGCATCGCGACAGGATCTGCGACCTTGAATTGCCGGCGGATCTGGCCGCCGGTTCCCACCGCTTGCTGACGCCAGCCGATCTAGTGGCGCTGGGCGTGTAAGCCGTTACTTCGTTTCGTCGGCGGCGCGGTGGTAGACGTCGTCGGTGCGGACGATGTCGTCCTCGCCTAGATACGTGCCGCTCTGCACTTCGATGATTTCAAGCGGTACCTTGCCGGGATTTTCGAGGCGGTGCCATTGAGTGGCGAAAATGTAGACGCTCTCGTTTTCGCGGACTAGCTTCTCCATATCGCCGACGACAACGTTGGCGGTGCCCTGCACGACGACCCAGTGTTCGGACCGGTGATGGTGCATTTGCATGGAGAGCTTGCCGCCGGGCTTGACGTGCAACAGCTTCACCTGGAACCGATGACCGACGCTCAGCGTCTCGAAGTAGCCCCACGGGCGATAGTTGCGGAGGTGCTGTTCCTGCTCTTTGCGGTTCATCGCGCGCAGTTTCGATACGATCTTGCCGACATCTTGGGTGCGCGATTTGTCAGCGACGAGAAGAGCGTCGGGCGTATCGATGATGACGAGGTTTTCGACGCCGATCGTCGCGATCAACCCACGCTCGCTATGGACATAGCAATTGTTCGTGTCTTCGAGCACAGCTTCGCCGTGCACATAGTTGTTGTCCTTGTCGTGCGGGGCGATGTCCCAGAGCGACGACCAGGAGCCGACGTCGCTCCAGCCGACATCGATCAGCAGCATCGCGGCGGCAGAGGTCTTCTCCATCACCGCGTAGTCGATCGAGACATTTGGCGATGCCGCGAACGAAGCGCGGTCGAGCCGCTGGAAGCCTAGATCGTCGACCGACTTGGCCAAACCACCACGGGCTGCTTCCAGGATCTTTGGTTCGAGACGGCCAAGTTCTTCCAGGAACGTGCGCGCGTGCAGCACAAAAATTCCGCTATTCCAAAAGTAGTTGCCGGCTGCCAGATAACCTTCCGCCGTACGGGTGTTCGGCTTCTCGAAAAATTGATCGACCTTGAAGGCGCCGCCAGCGAAGCCTTCGAGGGCCGCACCCTGCCGGATGTAACCGTAGCCAGTTTGCGGTTCGTTGGGCTTGATGCCGAACAGCACGAGGCGGCCAGTGGCTGCAACCTTCGCGGCGCGCCGGACGGCCTCGGTGAACTTGACCTCATCGGTGATCGCGTGATCGGATGGCATCACGATCATGATCGCCGCCGGATCGTCGCGCGAGATCGACAACGCGGCAACGGCAATGGCGGCAGCCGTGTTGCGGGCGACGGGCTCGAGGATGATGGCGCGCGGGCGAATGCCGGCCTTCTCCAATTCCTCTTTGACCAGGAACCGGTGATCGTTATTGCACAGCAAGGTCGGCGCTTCGAAGCCGTGGTCGGGTCCGAGCCGGTTCAGCGTCGAGCCGAGGAAACTCGACCCCTGCCCATTGAAAAAGCGGATGAATTGCTTGGGGTACATCGCCCGCGATAGCGGCCACAGCCGCGTGCCAGAGCCACCGGACAGGATCACAGGATAAAGGTGGCTCGCCATGACCTGGGTCGTAGTGGTCAATTGCATGAGGGCGGTCTCCGGCGTGGCCTGATGTGGGATTGTGGATGTTCGATGCCGCTGGATTATGAAATCCGGCTAGATCAATTACTCAGTTATGATTCGTTCATTGAAAGACAGCGGTCGGGCAGGCGACGGTCGAGATTCGAGAAGCATGCGCTTTTCTACTGCACCGGTGCTGGCAAATCAAATCTCGCGGCTGGCCTACTTTGGCCCTCGCTGCATCAAACGATCCCGCAGTGATTGCATCGCGCCTTGGCCTGGTGAAGCTTGTTCGTTCTGCGACGCTGTCGCAGCTTCACGCCGCAGAGTCGACAAAGGTACGCGCGGCGCGACGACCGGCGGTGGTGCTACCGGGGTTTCACGGCGAAGCAACGAGCCAGCCGCTTGACGGCTCGGTGCTTGTCCCGTCATTGCCGGAGCGGCCGGTGCCCCTGCCTGCCCCGACGACCGGATCGCCAGTGGTTCCGTCTCTCGCGTCCGCAGTGCCGGGCGTTCGTCGATCGGCGCGAAACCGTTTTGTGGAACGTTTGTTGCTGCGCTCGCGATCGGCACAAGGGCCGCGGTGATGTCGGCTTCGGTGGCACTGGTGAGGCCCATCGCCTCGGCGAACATGGCCATCTGCATCTAGGGGTCCGTGCCCGCGCCGGAACCTGCTGCACGCCAGCGCTCCACCACCTGTTCCAGGAAATTTTCGTCGCCGACCGGCTTCTGCCATTTCTCGCTGAAGCGAGCCGTCGATGAACGTGGCAAGGCCGACTTCGGCAACTCGTCGAACTTGATGCGGACCGGCAGGGCAACGCCGTCACCGAAGGCGATTGCTTCGCGTTGACCGAGTGCGGGGAGGAACTCTAGCAAGCCCGAGCCGGTATCGGACACGGCCGAGGATACGATCGCCTGATCGCGGTCGTTCGACATGCGCAGGGCAAACACGGTGTTGCACTGCGACAGAATGGTTGGGTCGATTTCGGCGGGGCGCTGCGTCACGATGCACAACGACGCGCCGTACTTGCGGCCTTCTTTCGCGATTTTGGCGATCGCGCGTTTGCAGGGCTCGAAGCCCGCGCTCGGGTTGGCTGGCACGTAGCGATGAGCTTCCTCGCAAACCAGTGTCACCGGCACGTTGCCTTCGCCCCACAGCGCGAAGTCGAAGGTCATGCGGCAGACAACCGACACGACGACGTTGACGATCTCGGTCGGCAGGCCGGTCAATTCCAGAATGGTGATCGGCTTATTGTTGACGGGAACGCGGAACAACCGGCCGAGGATCTGCGCCATGCCGTCGTACACGGTCAGCTGGCCAAACATGAAGGCGTAACGGGCGTCCTGGCTGATCATGTCCAAGCGTGTGCGCAGCTGGCGATAGGGCTGCAGGTCTTTCTTGTTTTCGAGCTTGCCCATGCGCTCGTCGATCAGGCCTGTCAGGTCGGATATGCGATAAGGCACCGGTGTGTCCACGGTGAAGCGGCCGGGATCCAGCATGCCGCGGCGCAGGGACGCGTTCGACTTCTCGCGGCCGGAAGCGTAGCGGCTTTTCGCGATCGGGATCAGCTCTTGCAGGATTTCGATTTCAGCCTTCCGGCCGTCGACGTCGCCGAGCAGAACTTCGACCAGCTCTTCGAACGTCAACAGCCAGTAGGGCAGCTGCATGTTGCGCGGAGATACGACTTCGGCATACTCGGTGAAAGCAGTTGCATACTCGTTGTGCGGATCGAGAAGCACGATGTGAGCGGCCGGGTTCTTCTCCAGGATCGCACGTAGAATCAGCGCCGTGGTGCACGATTTACCGGTGCCGGTGGTGCCGAGGATCGCAAAGTGTTTGCCAAGAAGGTCATCGACGCGGACCATCGAGGGGATCGAACTGTCCTGCCGGATGCAGCCGACGCGCACGGCGTTGTGCATGTCGCCACAGAAGGCGAGTTCGAGTTCGGGCTTGGTTGCGCAGCGTACGCGGTCGCCGAGCAGGGGATAGATCGTGACGCCGCGATTGAAGGATCCAGCCTTGCCGTCGCGCGCCTTCCACAACTCGCCGACGAGGCCGAGTTCGGCAATCCAGATTTCGGACTCACCCTCGCGCTGGGCTGGAACCGGAACACTCAGCGCGGAGACGATGGCAAGCACCACGGTGCGAGACTGTTCGATCGCGAGCAAGGTACCCATTTCGGGGCGCTGTGTCGTGAGCATCGCGGCGCCCGATTGGCTCGAGTCGAGCAAGACGATCGCTTTCGAACCTGTCACGGACACGATACGTCCGATCGAGGCGTCGGCATGGAGGGAGCGGGGCTCAACGGTAGCTAGCGACGTGCTCATGGAAACCTTCCGTTAGCTGAAAATATTGCCGTTTACTGGGACTAGCGATTGCCCGCGGCGTGAGCGAGGAAAGACTCGCGATCTTGCGTGGTGGAAACGTTATGCCGGGAGGGGAGGAAGGCTGCGGCTGCGGTACCTTGACCCTTGGTGCTTCTGATTTCGAGGCGGCCGCCATGCAGCTCGACCAGCGCCTTGGCGATCGGCAGG
>JANOOW010000078.1:0-2557 GCA_031421555.1 Hyphomicrobiaceae bacterium
GCGGCTTGAGGAACGGAGGATTTAGGGGCTCCTCGTCATCCCCGGAGGAGTGGACATGAGTTACAAATCCAAGACATCTGAGACGCCATCCGAGAGCTCGTTCGCGGCATCCGCCGGGTCACTCGCAAATACTCGGCGGAAGAAACGATCCGTATCGTCCTCAACGGACTAGGCAACGAGGCGACCATTTCTGAGCTCTGTCGCCGGGGGCAGCTCATCCAAACGATTTCGGATATCGCAGCGCGAGCAGGCGAAGCTTCGATCAGTAAGCCGTCACAGAGCAGGACGTTGGCCGGTTGCGAGGGCGCGCCTTGTCGACTTCAACTGTCAGAAGTGGCGTAGTCTTCATTCGCACTAGGCCGCTGGCAGAGACGGCCAAGGCAAGTGACGACATGGTCATGAACGATTTGCAGCCGTTATCTTGCGCGCACCACCATTGCTCAGGACGTTGCCTCACGGCCCTGATCATAAGACGATAAACGCTGTCGTCTGATGAGCCGTTTGATGCCAAATCGGCGTGAAGCACGGTCGGAACTTCGATGGCGCAACAGCGTTGCCTGCGAACAGCCAACAGGCGAACAATGCATCAGACAGCCAAACGGACGGCAGCAGCCGTGTTTTCGACCTTGATGTTGTCAGCCACGCCATCCCGAACCCAGGAACTGCCGCCAGGATACGGCCCGCATCCCCAGCTTCCGCTCGCGCAGGAAAATCTAATTCCGACGCTTAATACGTCAAAAAGCGAGCCTTGGCCTCCAGGTGCTGGACCGACTGCTGCAGCGGGACTGAAGGTTGTTGCGTTCGCAAAGGATTTGCGCCACCCACGCTGGATGCACGTTCTGCCCAACGGCGACGTGCTCGTAGCCGAAGCCGCCAGCCAACCCAGTGCGTCGTGGGCACCGCGCGCCGTGGTTCAGAATTGGGCGCAACGTCGGTCCGGCGGTATTGTTGAAAGTGCTAATCGCATATCGCTGTTGCGCGATGCAGACGGCGACGGGATCGCCGAGGTGCACACGGTATTGTTGGAAGGGCTGCGCCAACCCTTCGGCATGGCGCTCATCGGAAAACATTTATACATCGCGAACACTGATAGTGTCATGCGGTACGACTTTCAGTTAGGCGCCACGTCGATCACAACGGAAGGTACGAAGCTTTTCAACTTACCAGTAGGCCACCATTGGACCCGGGCGCTGCTTGCCAGTCCCAACGGGCAGAAATTGTTTGTCACCGTGGGTTCGGGGAGCAATATCGGCGAGAAAGGCCTGGAAATTGAAAAGGGCCGTGCAACCATTCTGGAATTCGATGTTGCAACGGGTAACGTGCGAACTTTCGCGTCCGGACTGCGCAATGCCAACGGGATGGCTTTCGAACCCACATCAGGCTCACTTTGGACGGTCGTTAACGGGCGCGACGAGCTCGGCGACGACACGCCGCCTGACTATCTGACGTCTGTGAAGGACGGTGGGTTCTACGGCTGGCCCTATAGTTACTGGGGTAAGACGGTTGATACACGGGTAAAGCCACAGCGACCCGACCTCGTGGCCTCTGCAATCACGCCCGATTACGCACTCGGCGGCCACACGGCGTCGCTTGGACTTGCATGGTATGACGGCGACCAACTTCCGAGCCAATTTCGTGGCGGCATGGTCATTGGTCAGCATGGTTCCTGGAACCGATCGGTTCATAGCGGATACAAGGTGGTCTTCATTCCGTTCAAGGACGGCAAACCGAACGGTGCGCCCGTCGATATGCTGACGGGCTTTCTAAGCGCAGATGGTAGTGGCAAGGCCCACGGACGTCCCGTTGGGGTCAGCGTCGATAAGAAGGGAGGTCTGCTGATTGCCGATGATACTGGCAATACAATCTGGCGCCTAACGGCTCAGCGGTAAAGGCAGACGCGGTGCCGTTGCCCTGATGTAGTGCGGATGGGTGCGTGACGCGCACCGATCGTCAGTCACGTTTGCTAGAGATGCGCCGATAAATAAAACCTGGCGCTGACATTGGAAGGTCCACGGCATTGCCGATTGAAGTCATTAATTGTGATTGCTGAGCTTTGCAGGGCGGGGCATTTACATGGTCGAGCATATAGCCAAGCTGCGCCGGCGAAATCGTCACCGCCCCTTCGGCCGGCGTCGGCCAGATTTACCGCCCACGCTCCAGCTTCTTCGAGAATAGGCACGCACCCTGGCCGTCGTGCCAGATGATGTTCACGAGATCGCCGCGCTTGTGTCACCGGCAGTGGGAAACTGACCGAGGCGGCACTTTGACGGGTTTCTCCGTGGTGGAGGGACCGATGCTGACGGTATTCCTGTCCGTGGCGACCAGGCGGTCGATGGGCATGATGAACGCCGTTGGGTGATCCTGCGATGCGAATCAGCGACCTCGTTCCTTTTTCGAGAGAAGCGGGAATGCCCCAACAGAGATTACTCATGCCAAGATCCGTGACGTGCTGCGGCTGTCGGCGCCGGTCTGTCCAAGCGTCAGATCGCAGCGAGCCTCGGGATCGGGCGGAAGGGGCGGTGACAATCTCGCCGGCCCAGCTCGGCTATATGCTCGA
>JANOOW010000079.1:0-29484 GCA_031421555.1 Hyphomicrobiaceae bacterium
TCCTGCATGGTGCGCGGGTCGCCCTGTGCGTGCATCAAGATCACAGGAAGCGTCGTATCAGCGGCAACCTCGAGCGCGCGCGGATCGTGCATCAGCGCTGAGATGTCGTTGATGATATCGGCACCGGCATTTGCTGCGGCCCGCATCACGTCCGCCTTTCGCGTATCGATCGAGAGCCGCGCCTGGGTCTTGCCAACCAAACCCTCGATCACCGGGATGACCCGCGCCAACTCCTCTTCAAGAGGTACAGGCAATGCGCCGGGCCGCGTCGACTCACCGCCGATATCGAGGATGTCCGCGCCATCGTTCGCCAATTGCAGTGCATGCGCGATTGCAGCCTCCGTTGAGGTCAGCGTGCCGCCATCGGAGAAGCTGTCGGGCGTCACGTTGACGATGCCCATGATGCGCGGTGTCGCGAGGTTCAGACCGGCGATCCGCGCGCGTGGGCTCATGATGTTGTCGAACATGTCGGCAGCGTTGCGCGTACGCCGGCCCCAATCCTTCTCAAAAAATTCACCGAGGCCAGCAAGCCGCCGCTCGACGGCTGCACCGTTGCGTTCGAGGATGTCCAAAGCGGTGAAATCGAGCCAGCCGCCGCCCAGCCGGAAGCCACCGCGCACCTCAGTCGCGGGATGCGCTTCGATGGCCGCCATGAGACCGGCGGGCCGGACATAGATTTCGCGCAGCATGCTGGGACCTGTCGTGAGGGCTGAGCGTTCGCAGCCTAACTCTACCGTTTATGGCAGCTGTAGGCGACCCTGGCTGTCGAATGGGAAATATGGGTTGTGGGCTACTTCCCACAGATGACCGTCAGGATCCTTGAAATAGCCTGACGTGCCGCCCCAGAAGACTTTTTGTGCAGGCTTAACCAGAGTCGCACCGGCCGCGACGGCCTCGGCGAGTACTGTCACGACCTCGCATTCATTGCGAACGTTATGCGCAAGTGTGATGGCGGCGAACCCGGCCGGCGCGTTGTCGACCTGCGCATCCTCAGCCAAAGCGGCCCGGCCATAGAGCGACAATACTACGCCGCCTGCCATCAGAAATGCGACGCTCTCCTGCGAAGCAGCCGAAGCCTTGAAGCCGAGTGTTTCATAGAACCGGCGAGCCCGCGCAACGTCGGCAACGCCCAGCGTCACGAGCGTGAGACGCGGCTCCATCCGGCTATGATCCGGTCCAGGAAGGCGGCCGCTTTTCGAGGAATGCGCCGATCCCCTCGGCCGCATCGCGCGCCATCATATTCTCAGCCATTACGCTGGCCGTGAAGGCATAAGCATCCGCCACCGGCAGCTCGAGTTGGCGATAGAATGCCTCCTTGCCGATGGCCACGGTCAATGGCGATTTGGACGCAATGGCGCGCGCCATCGTCATCGCCGTACCGGCTAAGTCATCGGGCGCGACCACGCGGTTAACGAGGCCGTGCGCCAACGCGGCTTCCGCCGATAACAACTCACCCAGCAGCAACATCTCCATCGCCTGCTTGCGAGACACGTTTCGGGTCAATGCCACCATCGGCGTCGAACAGAACAATCCGATGTTGACGCCGGGCGTCGCGAACGCTGCCGTTTCCGCGGCGACCGCTAAATCACACGTAGCGACCAACTGGCAGCCCGCGGCCGTCGCCACGCCATGTACCGCCGCGATGAAAGGCTTCGGCGATTTCATGATCGCCAGCATCATCGCCGAACAGGCGTCCATCGTTCGTTGGAAAAATGCGCGGCCGCGATCATCATTACCTCTCGCGGCCGTCATCTCCTTGAGATCGTGGCCGGCACAAAACACCGGTCCATCGGCATCCAGAATGACTGCATGCACCATGGGGTCAACCGAGACTTGGCCGATCGCGGCTTGTAATTCCCCAAGCATACCGATCGATAGACTATTACGTGCCTGCGGTCTCGCCAGCGTAATGACGGCAATATTGGCCTCGGGCCGAGACAGCCGGATGAACTCGAAAGGCGACGCCTGGAGCGCCGCCTTCGAGGTCACGTTAGCCATGGTATTCTGGTCTTGCATTGCTTACTGCAGCGCCTTCTCGATCTCTTTCTGGAATTTTTTCACGATCACTACATTCTCTTTGAACTGGAGCGGTGGAGTGGTCTTCAGCGCCTGCTCCATCTCCTCGAGCATCTGCTTCTTGTCCTTCTCGGGGATCTTGTCGTCCTTTTTGATCTCGTCCATCTCCTTCTTGATGGCTTCGATCGGATCGACATACTCGCCCGACTGCGGATCGAGACCGGCCATCACCATCGAGATATTGGCGGCCACGTCGTCCAGTTCAGCGAAATTCGCGAAACCGTTCTTGGTTGCGACGCCTTCGAGCTCGGCTTGCAGCTTGGGATCTGGCTTCTCACCGGCGGCTTGAAGCTTCGATGCCATCGCGGCCAGGTCCTTCTGCGCAGCAATAAAGCCCTGGACCGATTTCTCGGCAAGCTGCACTTGCTTGAAATCGGTGGTGGTCGTCTGAGATTGTGCCGGAGCCACAGTTCCGGCGAAAACTATCGCTGCTGCGATCGCCCCCAACGTGCGCTTCATAAAGGTCTTCATGCGTCGGCTCCTAGGTGGCTTGGTTGCTCATTGGCAACGCGACTGCTGCAGATTAGAATCGTTATGCTCACACTTCAAACGACAACTGGGACGATAATAAGAAATGCAAACGCATAACTCGACGCGCCTCGATGCGACACAAGTGACACGCTTGGTCAATGAGCATTTTCCGCAGGTCCACGAAGGTTCCGGAACGCTGGCTATCGAGTTGATTGCCTCAAGCCGTGCTCGCGTCCGCATGTTAGCTGACGCGGCGATGGTGCGTCCAGGCGGCACGGTTTCTGGACCGGTCATGTTCAAACTTGCAGACTTCGCAATTTATGCAGCTTTGCTGGGTGAACTCGGCGAACCGGCCCTGCAGGCGGTCACGACGAGCATGACCATGAATTTTTTGAGCAGGCCGAATCCCGCGGACATGGTTGCCGAAGCCAAGCTCATCAAAGTGGGGCGCCGTCTTGCGGTGGCGAATGTTGAAATCTACACCGACGGGCGGGCCGATATGGTGGCACATGGCACCGGGACATACGCCATTCCGCCGGCCTCAAAATATGCAAGGTAACCACGAACCAACATTGCGGTAATATGTTACCTTCGCAGCGCCGCTGTTGATATCATTGATTTTTATTGAGCTCGTGATCATTGATGTTGACAGTTCTGCGAACTCGTCTAATTGTCCCGCAGCGTCCGGAACGCCGGAGCGCGTCTGAAACAAACCACGGATTATCCAGTCATGAAGACCTACGTCGCCAAGCCCGGCGAAGTGGAAAAGAAATGGGTCGTGATCGACGCCGCCGGATTGGTCGTCGGTCGTCTCGCAGCCCTGATCGCCACACGTCTCAAGGGCAAGCACAAGCCGCAGTACACCCCGCATGTCGACTGCGGCGACAACATCATCGTCGTCAATGCCGAGAAGGTCGTCTTCACCGGCAAGAAGCATGAAGACAAAGTCTACTACCACTACACAGGTTTTCCCGGCGGTATCAAAGAGCGCACGCCCCGCATGATCCTCGATGGCCGCTTTCCAGAGCGCGTCGTGGAAAAAGCAGTCGAGCGCATGGTCGCCAGAGGTCCATTGGGTCGCCGCCTCATGGGCAACCTAAAAGTCTATAAAGGCGCTACTCATCCGCACGCCGCCCAGAACCCGGTGCCGCTCGATATCGGCGTACTCAACCGCAAGAATGTGAGGGCCTGAAACCCATGGCCACAGAAACCAAGACACTCGGCGATCTCGCCTCCTTGAAGCCCGCGGTTGCCGATGCCGTTGTCGCATCCGCCCCCGTCTATGTGCAAAAGCTCGATAAGCTTGGTCGCGCTTACGCTACCGGCAAGCGCAAGGACGCGGTCGCTCGCGTCTGGATCAAGCCAGGCGTCGGCAAGATCACGGTCAACAAGAAAGACTTCCAGACCTACTTCGCCCGTCCTGTGCTGCAGATGCTACTGAAGCAGCCGCTGACTGCCGCTGGCCGTGCCACCCAGTACGACATCATGGTGACCGTTGCTGGCGGCGGCCTGTCCGGCCAAGCCGGTGCAGTTCGTCACGGAATTTCCAAGGCGCTGACCTACTTCGAACCGGACTTGCGTCCGACCTTGAAGAAGGGTGGCTTCCTGACCCGCGACAGCCGCACCGTCGAGCGCAAGAAGTACGGACGGGCCAAGGCTCGCCGGAGCTTCCAGTTCTCGAAGCGCTGAGACGACACAAGGACGATTTCAACAACCCGCACATCGTTGCGGGTTGTTGCATTTTATGGTCCTTCCTCCACATGCCACCTCATGGCGCTTTACTTCATGTAGTGAATGGTCGGGAGTGTTAGATGCAGGATCTGCTGTCCGAACTCGCAAGTTTTCTGACCGCCGGCTGGTGGGTCCAGAATTGGGCACCGCTGCTCAACATCATAATGATCGACGTCGTTCTTGCCGGTGACAATGCCATCGTCGTCGGCCTCGCTGCGTCTCGTGTCGAGCCGAGCCTAAGGGCTCGCGTGATTTTTTGGGGCATTGCCGGCGCTGTTATCCTGCGTATCCTGTTTGCTGCGACAACAAATCAGCTCTTGCAAATCGTCGGCTTGACTCTGGCGGGCGGCCTGCTCCTGCTCTGGGTCTGCTGGAAAATGTACCGGCAGATAACGACCGACGGTCACGATCCAGACGAAATCGCAGCTAACGTCGCCTCCACCGCCCCGGTCACCGAACCGCTGCCCTTCCGCAACGCAGTTATCCAGATCGTCATTGCCGATGTTTCGATGTCGCTCGACAACGTGCTTGCGGTCGCAGGCGCAGCCGGAAAAAGTACCCTCGTCCTGATCATCGGCCTAGCCATCGCCGTGATCCTGATGGCGGTGGCGTCGCACTACATCGCAAAATTGCTCGTGCGGTATCCCTGGATCACGTGGATTGGACTCATCATCATCCTATATGTCGCGCTCGGCATGATCTACGACGGCGCACAGGAGGTGGCGTGCAAAAGCTATGGCACCGCTTGCCAAGTAGACCTCCTGGGGTGGCTCAAGGCTTCGCTGTGGCGACAATAGTGGAAACCCCATGACACACGACGACACGCGATCGCCCATCCCCGACGCCATTACCACTGCAGCCGCGGCGGCCAAACTGCTTCGCCCGCGCGATGCGTCGACCCTCATCATCGTCGACCGGACCGACGGCCGCATTCGCGTACTCATGGGCAAACGCCGCATGGAGCAGGTATTCATGCCCGGCAAGTACGTGTTCCCAGGTGGGCGCGTCGACAAAACCGACCGTCTCGTGCAAAGCGCGGATGAACTATCGGACATCGAGGCAAGCAAGCTGATGCTGGCGATGAAGGGGACGGTCAGCGTCAGCCGTGCCCGCGCGCTTGTCCTCGCCGCCATCCGCGAGACGTATGAAGAGGCCGGATTGGTGATCGGCGCACCGGTAACGGGAGTTCCGTTAAAAACACAGGTCGCAGGCTGGAGTAGTTTCTTTGCGCATGGGTTCGTGCCGTGCATCGGTCCGTTGTCGCTGTTCGCGCGGGCCATCACTCCACCGGGCCGGCCTCGCCGCTACGACACCCGCTTTTTCTGCATGGACGCGGAGGCTATCGTCCATCGTATCGATACCAACGATGGGGAGTTATCCGGCCTCCATTGGCTGACACTCGAGGAAGCCCGCGAGCTCGACTTGCCTTCGATCACGCGCGTCGTTCTCGAAGATCTGTCGGATCGCCTGCGGGAGGGCGGTGGGTTACACGCGCCAGGGGCGAAGATTCCTTTCTATCATCATCGCAACGGTAGTTTCAGGCGCGACATGCTCGCACTTCCGGCGGCCGATCCTTGACAGCCCACGCGGCGCGCGTATGGTGCGGCCAACGCGACATGATCGAGAACGAGCAGGATATATTTTCCAATGGCTAAACCCGTCACGCAAAAGATCAAGCTGCTCTCAACGGCGGGAACGGGATTTTTTTACGTAACAAAGAAGAATCCGCGCACGTCGACCGAGAAGATCGTTTTCAACAAGTACGATCCGGTTGCCCGCAAGCACGTCGAATTTAAAGAAACCAAGATCAAGTAACTCGCGGATCATAGGGAATTACGTCCTCGCAATTGGGGACGAGTTTCTGCGTCGATTTTCCGGTTCCGCATTAGCGTAAGGCCTGGGTTAGGGGCTGCAGCTCGCTCGGGTAGCGGGGTAAAATTTGTCCGAGTAGGCCACAGCCACTAACCTCATAACCTTCCGGCGCGCCGAAGAGGGCGTCAGCACACCGGCTGGTGGCGACTTGCGCCGAGACCAATCTCGCGACCAGTCTAGCCAAGTCCGCAACCCAATCGCCCGCCGAGATGCGGTCTCGCCGGCGACATTTGGGGTTACGTTGAGAACGGCGGAAGGCTGAATGAGAAGTCAACCGCCGAATTTGAGAATTTGAAGATCAGAATTGCCTGAGTCCGATCTGTGCGATGTTGGCAGAATGATACTGCATGTGCAAGCATGCGCGTGCTTAATGACAGCATTATGTCAAACGGAAAATGTTGATTATTCCGCTCACTGTAACATTTTTGCTACCGAATCGCCGCTCAGCTATGCCGCGTTCGATACCACGCGGTTACGGCCTTCCCGCTTTGCCGCATACAGGGCGTTATCCGCCCGTTTGAATATAGTTTCGGGAGTATCGTCATCCTTCTCCAGCATGGCGATCCCCACACTCGCAGTCACCGGGAGCAATGTCGTCGCGTTAACGCGAAATGGCTCGGCGGCAACGCACGCGCGCAGACGCTCAGCCACCTGGTATGCCTTGTCCATCGTGGTATCGGGCATGATGGTTACGAATTCCTCACCGCCCAGCCTGCACGCCAAATCGACGCCACGTGTGTTGCGGCGGAACCGCCCCGAGAACTCGCGCAGCACGTGATCGCCGGCATCATGGCCGTAGGTGTCATTGATTTTCTTGAAGAAGTCGATGTCGGCAATGAGCACGGAAAGCGGGCGAGCGTTGGCGAGGCTTTCCTCCACGAGCGTGCGCAGATGCCCTTCCATGTATCGCCGGTTGTGCAATCCCGTGAGCGCATCCGTGATCGCGAACTCGACACTTTCCTCAAGCTTGGTGCGCAAGAAATCAGAATGCCGCTTGCGCTTAATCTGCGTGCGTACCCGCGCCAGCATTTCATGGCGGTCGATCGGGCGAACGAGATAGTCGTTCACGCCCATATCGAGACCACGCAGGAGACGAGCATCGTCACCCGGCTCGATCATGACGATCACCGGCAGATGGCGGGTTCTGTCGAGCGAACGAACCTGACTGCACAAGCGCAGACCATCGGCTGTCGAAAGACTGAGGCTCACCATCAGCAGATCAAAGTTGTGCTCGGCCACACGCATCAACGCGGCTTGAATGTCGCTATCGAGGAACACATCGTGTGTTGTAGATAGCGCCTGCATCGTTCGGGCAGCGGATCGGCGATGATCGTCGACCAGCAGGATGCGGCCGCTTTCGCCGCGCAATGCACGGGTAACAGCTGCAGATGCAGGCAACCCCATTTGCTGCGAGGTTGCAGCCCGCATCGACATTTCGTCGTTCAAAACCTTGAGCCGGGCGAGATTTTTGACGCGCGTGATCAGCGCGATATCATCGACGGGCTTCGTCAGGAAATCATCGGCGCCGGCTTCCAGCCCCTGAATTTTGTCCGAAGGCTGGTCGAGCGCCGTCACCATGATCACCGGCACGTGCTGGGTCGCGGGCGCCGCCTTGATGCGGCGGCACGCTTCGAAGCCGTCCATCCCAGGCATCATCACGTCGAGGAGCACGACGTCGATGCGCTCGCGCGCGCAAATTTCGAGAGCAGCCTCGCCGCTGGTTGCCGTCAGCACTTCGAAATACTCAGCGGTCAACCGCGCTTCGAGCAGCTTGATGTTGGCCAGGATATCGTCGACGACCAGGACGCGAGCGGTCATTGGGTACCTTCTTGGAGGTCAGGTATGGGAGCCTCACGCTTCGCCGATAAACTTGCGAACGGTGGCGATGAAACTCACGACCGAGATCGGCTTGGAGATGTAGGCTTCACACCCTCCCCCCCTGATCCGCTCCTCATCGCCCTTCATGGCAAAGGCGGTTACCGCGATGACTGGAATGTTACGCAGCTCGTCATCGTCCTTTAACCACCGCGTGACTTCGAGGCCTGACACCTCGGGGAGTTGAATATCCATCAAGATCAACGATGGCCGGTGGGTGCGCGCCATGCCGAGCGCATCCATTCCATTGCGCGTTTGCAGAGTTGCATAACCATGCGCATCAAGAAGGTCGTGGAAGAGCTTCATATTGAGCTCGTTGTCCTCGACGATGAGCACCGTCTTGCGCGGCCGCGGCGCGGTCCCGTCGTTTTGCTCGAAAGTTCTGGCGCGTTCCTGGAATGTCATGAACCAGCCGTTTCAACGGTTGCCATCGTGGGGCTTTGTTTTGCTGCGATCGAACGGGAGACAATCTGGTCGAGTACGTACGGCTGAGGCTGCCCAACGACAGTTACTAGACGCCGGGTGAGCGATACAGTCTTGCACCGATTCTCTGGCTCTGTTGGAGTTGCATTGTGCGCGAGAAGCCGTAACAAACGGTTTATCTAACCGTTGATTCACGCGAACCAGACAAAAAAGGGAATGGCCGTCAATGCGCGAGCCAATCATCAAGAAGGCCAAACCACGCGCGCTCGACCTGGAAGGGGCCGAGACGATCGGCTTGCAGGCACTCGGCTTTCTGGCCGCAGACGACAATCGGATCGCGAAGTTCCTCGGTTTGACGGGGATCGACCCATCCGATCTGATTGCCCAGGCGAAGTCACCAAACATGCTGCTGGCGGTTCTTGAGCACCTCGGACAAGACGAGTGGCTGCTGCTCGTTTTCGCGAGCGAGAATGAAATTGCGCCGGAGGTCATCGGCGAAGCCGTTCGACGGCTCGAAACGGCGATTTAGCCGCCGCCGTCAGCGATCATCCTGCCCGGTAGAGCCCGTCTTTTGGGCCAAAGCAAACGCTGCCCAGACACAAAAGAGAAACGTGAACATAAGGGCTGCAATGCAACAAGCGGCCCACGTGGCGACAGGCGTGCCGTTGGCGGAGGTAACGACGTAAATCATCGCCGTCCAAAACAGCGTCGGCGCAACCGCAATAATCAAAAAGCCGAGAAAACGCCCGGAAAAAAAAGCGCGCTTGGTATCAAGCTCGACAATCGCCGCCTGTCTAATGGATTGAACCTGGACCATGCCCCGTCCGAAAGTTGCTCGCGATCAATCACATCCTAACATTCGAATTCTAAGCCGTGCGAATAAACGAAATCTAAAAATTGGAGATTTTCTCCACAACTTTTTTTCGAACGAAGAAAGATGCCGCCTCCTGATCGCCCGAAGGCGGCACTAGTTCAACTACGATAATGTCCACCGCCATCGACATCGAGCACGGTGCCGCTGACGTATCCGCAAGCCGGCGATGCGAGAAATGCAGCGGCATTTGCGATCTCGACCGGATCTATCATGCGGTCGAGCGGCAATCCCGTTATCAGTTCCTCCCAGCGGCTTTCGTCGTTGAAGGCGGTTTTGGCGCGCGCCCTGGTCAGGAATTCGACGCGATCGGTGCGGGTGAGTGCTGGATTGATACCGAGCACACGCACACCCCAATCGACCGACTTGCCGCCGACTGCACCCGTGAAAGCGACGAGGCTGGCGTTGCCCATGGCGCCGCAGATGTAGTCGTAGCGCGGGCTACGTCCGGCACTGCCGATGATGTTGACGATGGTGCCGCTGCCCTTCTCCTTCATGCGCCGTAGCGTCATCTGGGTCATGTGGATGTAGCCGAACACCTTGAGGTCCCACGCTTCACGCCAACGCTCCATGCTGAGGTCGAGCAAACCGCCGCCGGGAATCGCGCCGGCATTGTTGACGTGGATCGTCACATCCGGGTAGGCGGCGACGACACGCTCGCGCTCCTCGTGCTTCGACAGATCCGCGGCGCAGAATTCGATTTGCCCGAGCGGCTTCAACTCAGCCGCTGTTCTGGCCAAGCGTTCGGCATCGCGGGCGACGATCACCACGGAGCAGCCTTCCTGCAGGAATACTTTCGCGCATGAGGCGCCGATGCCCTTCGATGCGCCCGTGACAAGAACGCGGTTGCCCTTCAGCCTGAGATCCATTGTCGTGCCTTTGTGTTTGATGCGCGGAGGGCTTCATGTTGGGGCAAGCTCGCGCGAACCGCAATCGGATAGCTGACCACGCCGGGACGCGCAGCTGTGACCATAGCATTGCTGCCGATTTTATCGGATCGTCGCGAAGCGGTTGTCCAGCTCCAGCGAGGCGCATCCATGTCCGAGACCTATGAGATCCTTGCACTGAAGTATGCGCGCCACGCCAATCGCACGCGGTTCGACAACTTCATGTCGGCGGATGATCACGCAGCGTTACAGCCAATCGACTATTTCGTATGGGTGATCCGCAACGCAAACCGCACGATCCTAGTGGATACTGGTTTCGACCGGAAAGAAGCGAGCCAGCGCGCGCGCACGCTAGATGCCGAGCCACAGGAAATGCTGGCCAAGATCGGTATCGCGGCGGACAAGATCGAGACCGTGATCATCTCCCATCTGCACTACGATCATGCTGGCACGCTCGATCTTTATCCGGCTGCCCGCTTTCACATCCAGGAAGCGGAAATGGCCTACGCCACGGGACCGTGCATGTGCGAGGATGCGATGCGCAAGCCGTTCACCGCCGGTCACGTCTGCAGCCTCGTCAAGAAGGTGTACTCGGGCCGTGTGCAATTTCACGATGGCGATGGCGAAGTCGCGCCGGGCGTGACGGTGCATAAGACCGGCGGCCACTCGAAAGGACTACAGTGCGTTCGTGTGATGACCGCGAATGGGCCTGTCGTGCTGGCATCGGATGCGACGCACCTTTACGAAAATATCGAGCGCCGCAAGCCGTTCTCGATCACCATCGACGTGGAGGAGACGCTGCGCACCTATACGCGGCTCGAGCAATTGGCCGGTGTTCGCGACCGCGTCGTGCCGGGCCATGATCCGCTTGTTCTCGATCGCTTTCCCGCGTGGAAGCCGGACACCAAGGGTCTTGTGCATCGGCTCGATTTGCCGATGAAAAAATGATTAGGCGCTGCCGGCGTTCGGCACCATGCGGCCTTGCAGCAATTGATAGGTCAGCACCTTCTTGTGCGCGATCCACGGCGTGCATTTCGTTTCGGCCTCGGCGAAGTGCGTGCTGTCGCAATGGGCCTTGAAGGCCGCTTCGTCGTCGTAGACCTCGTAGAGGAAGTACCCAGCCGGATCGAGCGGATCCTGCGCGATGTCGAACTGCCGGCAGCCGGGCTCCTTATCGAGCGAATTGCGCGCATGAGCGAGTAATGCTGTTCCAAGATCCGACACGTGGCTTTTCTTCGCCTCGAAAAAAACGATGACGACGAGCATAAATCACCTTTGGGGCGTTCGAGTTCGGCGTCTCAGTCATATCACGATTGTTGGCAGCCGGTGCAAGTTCGGGTGCCCGCCTCAACGGCGGATCAGCGGACCGAAGTTCTTACGCAGCAGTCGCAAATGCACTGATGGCAGAAGTTATGACAGCGCATCGAGCTTGTCGCGGAAGCTGGGTAATTGGTGCGCCAGCCGTTGCCCGCAACTGTCGCGTCGCCTGGAGAGGGTTGGCTGAGTTCGAGGCGCGCTCAGGTTTCAGCCGGCTTGTTCTGCTGTCGCCTGACATCGGCCGTATCGTTTATGCGCTGGAGGATCGCTGGGTGTTTGCGGCCGAGCCGTTCAAGATCCTCCCGATCAAGCACCAACGCGCGCACCCGGGTTGCAGCTCGCACCGAACTCGACCGCGGCCGGTGCTCTAGCAGCGCCATCTCGCCGAAGAAATCGCCTTCCTGTAGAATGATATCGCCTTGGTCAGCCTCCACCACAACTTCGCCAGACAGGACAAAAAACATGCTGTCGCCCGGCGTGCCGCGGCGGACGATTACCTCGTCTGCTTCAAACATGCGCGAGTGCAGCAGCGCTATGATCTGGCCGACCGCAGCAGGGTCAAGTCCGGCAAACAACGGAACGCGTGCGAGAAGCAACCACGATACCATGAAATCGCGCCGCGTCGCTTCCCGGCCAAAGCCACTTGCGATGATGCCGAAAGGCAATGCGAATGCAGCGAGGCCTGCGATCATGACCAAGCTGGCAAACAACTTGCCCAGCGGTGTCACGGGAACGGCATCGCCATAGCCAACGGTTGCCAGCGTGATCACCGCCCACCAGATAGACGCCGGGATGCTGCCGAAGGTCGCTGGTTGCGCCTCTCTCTCGATGAAATACATGCCCGTTGCCGAGAACATCACCAGGCCGGTCATGATCACCAGTGCGCCGAATAAAGAACCGCGCTCCGCAGCGATTACGCGTCCTAGCGAATGCAGCGCCGGGCTGTAGCGTGCGACCTTGAGAAAGCGCAACATCATCGCGGCCCACAGGTCGAGCCCCATCAGCAGACCAATCAGTGATGGCAGGAAAGCCATCAAATCGACGATCTGCATCGGCCGCATCGCGAAGTGCGCCCGCGCCCGCCACGCAGGCACAGCTGCGAAAAATGGCAGCTCCGTGCTCGACCAGATTCGCAAGATGTACTCGGTTGCGTAGATCGCAGCCGACGCGTAGTCGATGAAACGTATCAACGCGCCATGACGCACCCGGATGTCAGCTACTGAAAAGGCGGCACAAGCCACGACGTTGACAAGCGCAAGTATGATCAATGAACCGTGTAGCAACGTACCGGCGCTCGAATGGCCGATGCCCGCCTCGAGTATGTGATGCACGCGGTAGCGCCATCGCGCCGGCCATGCCTTGGTGTCGGGAACCGCTGCGTGCATGAGGGCCTCTCGAAGCGCCAGCTAAATGGCCGTTCAATCAGTAGCCCATCGCCTTTGAGCGCTCAATCGCGCCCGTGCTTTCCCCGGTGTGGACGTGGCATGCACACGCCCGCCGCGAGTTCCTGCCGCTCGGCTGGGCCAGTTGGCGATTTTGCCGGCAATTCGGCGGTACCGGCCAAGGCCGTCAGCTTCATGGCTACTGGGCCTTCGGCAGACACACTTCGCTCGCGGGCATCGAACAGTTCGTCGGTAACCAGCAGTCCTGCCATCAGCAGCAGCCGTTCCTCGCCAACCTGTCCGAACTCGATCGCCAGCGAGTCGACGCGCGTCTTCAGGTGTGCCGCAAGTTGCGAAAGCCGCTCCTCCTGGCCATCGGTGCACGCCATGCGGTAGGTACGCCCATTGAGGGTTATGAGTACCTGCCCCATGCTTTCCCACATTCTCCTTGCAGCTGTAGCGCAGGCGCTTGATCAACCCGACTTGCGCACGTCCTCGGCAAGTGCGCGAATGGCATCGATGACCCACTCGAGCCGGTTCAACGCTTCTTCCCGTTGCCGCTCGAGCAGCTCGATCTTGCCCTCGGCCTCGGCCAAACGTTGCTGAAGCAGTCGCCTGTCCGACCCAAGCTGCTTATCGTCGCTTTTGGCAATCTTGGCCGGCGCTTTTTTCGCGGCTGGGCGCTTGGCTCGTGCCTTTTCCTTTGGCGTCATTGAACGTCTCCCGCGCGATCACCTCGGCACTTGCAAAACGCTGCGCGCGAACCAACTAGATTCCATCAAAAACGATATGGGCGTGCCAGAACTTCCGTCAACCCAGCCAGTCGCCAGCTGGTGTTCTTTCCCGATCAAGTGCGGCCCCGGTGCGCCGTACCAGCGTTGTTGACGCTGGCCTGCGGCAATAGCATAAACTCGAGTGAACCGCGATAAACACAAAAGGAACTGATCATGGCCGTCAAAGTTGCAATCAACGGATTTGGCCGCATCGGCCGCAATGTCTTGCGTGCGATCATCGAATCCGGCCGCACCGACATCGAAGTTGTTGCAATCAACGATCTCGGTCCGGTCGAAACCAATGCTCATCTACTTCGGTTTGATAGCGTACACGGCCGTTTCCCCCACCTAGTGAAAGTTGCTGGCGACACGATCGACGTCGGTCGCGGTCCAATCAAGGTAACGGCCGTGAAGAACCCGGCTGAATTGCCGCACAAGGCGATGGGAGTCGATATCGCCCTCGAGTGCACGGGTATCTTCACGGCCAAGGACAAAGCCTCCGCCCATCTAACCGCAGGCGCAAAGCGCGTGCTGGTATCGGCCCCCGCCGACGGCGCCGATCTGACTGTGGTCTTCGGCGTCAACCATCACAAGCTCACAAAGGATCATCTGGTCGTTTCCAACGCTTCGTGTACGACAAATTGTCTCGCGCCAGTCGCCAAGGTTCTGAACGATGCCGTCGGCATCGAGAAGGGCTTCATGACGACAATTCACGCCTATACCGGCGATCAGCCGACGCTTGATACAATGCATAAGGACCTCTATCGCGGCCGCGCCGCCGCTCTGTCGATGATCCCGACGACGACGGGTGCTGCGAAGGCCGTTGGCCTCGTTCTGCCCGAACTGAATGGTAAGTTGGATGGCACATCGATCCGCGTGCCGGTGCCGAACGTTTCGGTGGTCGATTTCAAGTTCATCGCCAGGAAGGCAACGTCCGTGGCTGAGATCAATGCCGCTGTGCTCGAGGCGTCGAACGGCGCGCTCAAAGGCATCCTTGGCACCACCGACCAACCTAACGTCTCGATGGATTTCAACCACGATAGCCACTCGTCGATCTTCCACCTCGATCAGACTAAAGTCATGGAAGGCACCTTGGTGCGCGTGCTCGCCTGGTACGACAACGAGTGGGGCTTCTCCAACCGCATGAGTGACACCGCCGTGGCAATGGGCAAGCTGCTCTAAGTTCGATCACATCAAGCTGGTCAAGGCTCGCTTTGCTCAACGCAGGGCGAGCCTTTTTCGTATGCGCTAGCTCTGGACGTAGTGGTCACGATTGAGGAGAATATGAAGTCAGCGAACCGATCGGAATATCTTGATGCCAGTGAAACCGGCCAGCGCCCAACTTTCAGCTCGCCCCTGGGTGCCGAAGGCGTGCGAGACCTACATCCAGGGCATCGCGTCCAAGACCGCGCATCGGACTGCGGTTGAGACCGAGGCGGCACTGGATGCGCTTGTTATCGAGAACAAGCGCATCCATGAGCACGATTGCGTCAATCTAAATCCAGCGACCAACGTGATGAACCCAAAGGCCGAGGCGATGATGGCCGCAGGCCTCGGCTCCAGGCCATCGCTCGGCTACCCCGGTGACAAGTACGAAATGGGCTTGGAGGCAATCGAGAAGATCGAAGTGATCGCTGCCGAACTGGTCGCCGAAGTGTTTGGCGCGAAGTATGCCGAACTTCGTGTCGGCTCCGGCGCGTTGGCCAATCTCTATGCATTCATGGCGACAGCCAAACCGGGCGACCGCATCATCGCCCCACCCGGATCAATCGGCGGCCACGTCACCCATCACAAAGCCGGCGCGGCAGGTCTATACGGCCTGGAGATCCACGAGGCACCAGTCGATGCAAGGCGCTACACGGTCGATCTCGACGCACTGCGCACCCAGGCAAGGCGCTTGCAGCCGAAGCTGATCACGATCGGCGGTAGCCTCAATTTCCTGCCTCACCCCGTCAAGCAGATCCGCGCCATCGCCGATGAAATTGGCGCCAAGGTGCTGTACGACGCGGCGCACATGTCTGGCATGATTGCTGGCCACGCTTGGCAGCAGCCGTTGGAGGAAGGCGCTCACCTGATGACGATGAGCACCTACAAGAGCCTTGGTGGGCCGCCCGGAGGACTGATCGTCAGCAACGACGCCGAACTGATGGAACGCATCGACGCCATTGCCTATCCGGGCCTTACCGCCAACTTTGATGCCGGCAAGACGGCGGCTCTCGCCATCACGATGCTCGATTGGAAAGTGCACGGCCGCGGCTACGCGCAGCACATGGCCGATACCGCAGCAGCGCTGGCGACGTGCCTTGCCACGCGCGGCCTACCCGTTTTCGTGACCAGCGAGGGCAACACGCGTTCGCACCAGATTGCGATCGAGGCCGCGCGCTTCGGCGGTGGACACGCGGCGGCAAAACGCTTGCGGCAGTCGAACATCCTATCTTGCGCCATCGGCCTCCCGGCCGCAGCGGTCGAGGGCGACAGCAACGGCCTGCGCCTCGGCACGCCGGAGATCGTGCGGTTCGGCATGGGGCCCGAAGACATGCCCGAACTGGCAAGCCTCATCGCGCGCGGTTTAATGGGTAACGATGCACTGGAAACGGTGGCAGCCGACACCACGCGCTTTCGCCAGCGTTTCACCAAGCTTCATTTCATGCGGACCTGATCACGCGACTTCCAGTACCACGCGGCCCCGTACTTTGTTTGCCATCAAGTCCGCCGCGATCTGCTGCACGTCGTCCCAAGACCGCGTGATAGTCAGCGCATCCAGCGTTTTGAGCTCAAGATCGCGCGCCAGTCGTGCCCACGCCATTTCGCGCTTCGGCTTCGGGCACATCACGCTGTCGACGCCGGCGAGCGTAACGCTGCGCAGAATGAACGGCGCGACCGATCCAGGCAGATCCATGCCTTGCGCCAATCCCGTCGACGCAACGCAGCCACCGTATCTGGTCATCGAGATTACGTTCGCGAGTGTGTGGCTACCGGCGACATCAATGGCACCGGCCCAGCGCTCCTTGGCAAGCGCCTTTGCTGGTCCGCTCAACTCGCCGCGATCGATGATTTCAGAGGCCCCCAGCGATTTCAGGAATGCTTCTTCTTCGGGCCGGCCAGTCGCGGCGATCACATGATGTCCAAGCCTCGCCAGAACTGCGACAGCGATGCTGCCGACGCCGCCGGACGCACCCGTCACCAGCACCGGTCCCTTGGCTGGCGTGACCTCATGCGCTTCGAGCGCCAGCACGCACAACATCGCCGTGTAACCGGCGGTCCCGATCGCCATTGTCTGCGCCCGGCTGAACGTTTGCGGCCGCTTGACCAGCCAATCGCCTTTTACGCGCGCATACTGGGAATAGCCGCCATGATGGCTTTCGCCCACACCCCAGCCGTTGAGGATCACATCGTCGCCAGCCTTGAACGCGGCATGCTGCGAGGTCTCGACCGTTCCGGCGAAATCGATGCCCGGGATCAGCGGCCACTTGCGGATGATCGGTGCCTTGCCGGTCAGCGCCAACCCGTCCTTATAGTTCACCGTCGAATGGGTGACGCGCACAGTCACGTCACCGTCCATCAAGTCCGGCGATCCAAGTTCGGTCCAAGCCAAACTCGGCCCCTTGTCACCCTTGGACGCTAAGAGAGCCTTGAAACGGTCCATATACCCTCGCTCGTTGGAAGCAGTCTCAAAGAAAACGCGTGTCACCGGTGTACCCGCTTGTACGCGGATGCTCAATCGGCTGGGCGGCGGAACACAAATTCTCAGGAGCGGCGGCCGGAGAAAAATATATTCAAATCAGGAACTAATATTGTAGTCACGTTTCGGTCGCAAAGGCGGCAATGTGTTGTAACCTCGGCAATTGTTGTATGTCTTAAGCTTCTGATCGAACTTCATCGATCTAATCTTCCTTTTTTCTTCCCGTGCTATTGATGCATCACTGTTGCATGCGCACCGATCACACGCATATCCTTCGCCTTAACACCGAAGAAACCAATCTATATTGCACTGCAAAAAATTTTTCGCTTGTCGGTCGAGCGCCGAAGCACATACATTCACCCATCGGTACAGCTTCCGCTGTGCTGCCAACCGCCGGTATAGTTCGGCAAAGGAGGCAACGATGGAACTGAGAATGAGCTTGAACGCATTGGCTGCGATCACATCATTAGGCTTCCTCGCTGCAATTGTGTTGGGGATGGTTTGAATACCGTCCTGCGTGGGCCCCTCGAAGGATGAGCGATCAGCCTTCGGACGACATCAAATGAACCTGGCGCGGAGTCGCACTCCGCGCCTTTTCATTTGTCTGGAGCAGATCAAGCAGCGTCGGCTGCGGCTTCGGCCCGGGCGGTGACGGGGTCGTAGTTCAATACAGGGGCCAGCCAGCGTTCGGCTTCGGCGACGGTCCAACCCTTGCGGCGGGCGTAGTCTTCGACCTGATCGCGCTCGACCTTGCCCACGCCGAAGTAGTGGCTTTCAGGGTGCGAGAAATAAAGACCGGATACCGCCGATCCCGGCCACATCGCGTAGCTCTCGGTAAGCGTAATACCGGCCTCGGCTTCGACATCCATCAACGACCATAGCGTCGCCTTCTCGGTGTGATCGGGCTGTGCGGGATAACCCGGTGCGGGCCTGATGCCCTGGTACTTCTCCGAGATCAGATCCTCAGCCGACAGCGTTTCGTCAGGCGTGTAACCCCAGAACTCGCGGCGGACGCGTGCGTGCATGCGCTCTGCGAAGGCTTCGGCCAGGCGATCGGCCAGCGCCTTCATCATGATGCGTCCGTAATCGTCAGTCTTCTTGAAGTGGGCTTCGAGTGCTGCTTCCTCGCCGATACCAGTCGTCACAGCGAAACCACCAATGTAGTCTGCCTTGCCCGACGTCACGGGTGCGATGAAATCGGCGAGCGCTGTGTGCGCGCGTTCGCGGCCGCCGGGTCCCCGGTTATCGCGCGCAATCTGCTGACGCAGCGTGTGCAGCGTCGTGAGTTTGGACTTGCGCTTGTCATCGTTGAACAGGCGAATGTCATCGCCTTCGCTGTTGGCTGGCCAAAACCCGATCACCCCGTTGGCCGTCAGCCACTTCTCCCCGACCATCTGCTTTAGCAGCTCTTGCGCATCGGCGAACAGCTTCTTGGCTTCGACACCGACCTTGTTGTCGTTGAGGATCGCTGGGTACCGGCCCGCCAACTCCCACGTCGAGAAAAACGGCGACCAGTCGATGTAGGGCACCAGCTCAGCAAGGCTGTACGACTTGAAGGCCTTGATTCCGAGGAATGCCGGTTTCGGCGGTGTGTACGCCGCCCAGTCGATCTTGACGGGATTGGCGCGCGCCGTACGCAACGGCAGTCGCGTCTTCTTCAGCTCGGCTCGCAGGTAGCCATCGCGGGATTTGACGTACTCGGCCTTTATGTCCGCGATGTAGCCGTCACGATCGGTCGGTGACAGCAACTTCGAGACGACGCCAACGGCGCGGCTGGCATCCGTCACGTAGATCACTTGCCCCTTGATGTAGTTCGGCGAGATCTTCACCGCCGTATGCACACGGCTTGTGGTGGCGCCACCGATCAGCAACGGCAGATGGAAGTTTTGGCGTTCCATCTCGGCTGCCACATGGCACATCTCGTCGAGCGAGGGCGTGATCAATCCCGACAAACCGATGATGTCGGCGTTCTCGCGCTTCGCCGTCTCCAGGATCTTCTGGACCGGCACCATCACGCCAAGGTCGATCACCTCGTAATTGTTGCACTGCAGTACGACGCCGACGATGTTCTTGCCGATGTCGTGCACGTCTCCCTTCACCGTCGCCATGATGATCTTGCCAGCGGCAGGCTTCGAAGCGAGCCCTGACGCGAGCTTCTCGGCTTCCAGATATGGTTGCAGATAAGCCACCGCCTGCTTCATCACGCGCGCCGACTTCACCACCTGCGGCAGGAACATCTTGCCCTGACCGAACAAGTCACCGACGACGTTCATGCCGGCCATCAGCGGGCCCTCGATAACGTGCAGCGGTTTATCGAGACCTTGCCGCGCCTCTTCCGTATCCGCTTCGATGAAGTCGGTGATGCCATGCACGAGCGAATGGGCCAGGCGTTCCTCGACAGGCGCTTCGCGCCAGCGCAAGTCCTTCTCATTCTTCTTTGCGCCATCGCCTTTGTATTTGGCGGCGACGTCAAGCAAGCGGTCGGTACCGTCGGCGCGGCGATTGAGGATCACGTCCTCGCAAAGCTCGCGCAGCTCGAGGGGGATGTCGTCGTACAACGCCAGCTGGCCGGCGTTGACGATGCCCATGTCCATGCCAGCTTTGATCGCGTGATAAAGAAACACCGAGTGCATCGCCTCGCGCACCGGCTCGTTGCCGCGAAACGAGAATGACAAGTTCGACACGCCGCCGGAGACGTGGACCAGCGGCATCTTTTCCTTGATCTGGCGGGTCGCCTCGATGAAGGCGATGCCGTAGCCGTTATGCTCCTCGATACCGGTTGCGACCGCGAAAATATTCGGATCGAAGATGATGTCTTCCGGCGCGAAACCGACTTTCTCAGTCAGCAGCTTGTAGGCGCGTTCACAGATTGAAACCTTGCGCTCGATGGTGTCGGCCTGGCCCTGCTCATCGAATGCCATGACGACGACGGCTGCACCATAACGCTGCACCTTGCGCGCTTGATCGAGAAATTGTGCCTCGCCTTCCTTCATCGAGATCGAGTTGACGATCGCCTTGCCCTGCACGCACTTCAAGCCGGCTTCGATGACGTTCCACTTCGACGAGTCGATCATCACCGGCACGCGCGAGATATCCGGCTCCGAGGCGATCAAGCTCAGAAACTTGACCATGGCCTTCTCGCTGTCGAGCAACCCTTCGTCCATGTTGACGTCGATGATTTGCGCGCCAGCTTCGACCTGCTGCCGCGCCACGGCAAGCGCAGCACCATAGTCGTTGGCCTCGATCAGCTTGCGAAACTTGGCCGAGCCGGTGACATTCGTCCGCTCACCGACATTGATGAAAGATTGTGCTGCCGAAGTGGTCACTGTTTCATTCCATTATGAGATTCGAATCGTCGAAGGCAATCTGCCGCCTCCCCAAGGCCGTCATCCCGGCGGAGGCCGGGACCTACGACAACCAACAGCCACTGTGTACCGTGGTTCGGATTGTCGGCTTCCACATCGAGTTCAACCGCCACACATTCCTTGCTGAAACTTGCCGTGGGTCCCGGCCTCCGCCGGGATGACGGCAGTGGGTGGGTTGCCTCTGAGCCCACGAATTGAAAACATCTAGACCTCATCATCCCATTACGAACGGTTCGAGGCCGGACAGGCGCATCTTCGGCGCCATCACCGGGATTTTGCGGGGTGGGAACTTCGACACGTGCTCGCGGATGTGGCCGATGTGATCGGGTGTCGAACCGCAGCAGCCGCCGACAATGTTGAGCAATCCATCGTGCGCCCAAGGCTCGATGAGACATGCCATCTCGTGCGGCGTCTCATCGTACTCGCCCATCGCATTCGGCAGTCCGGCATTGGGATAGGCCGAGACGCGCGTATCGGCGATGCGCGAGAGTTCGGCAAGGTAGGGACGCATGGCCTCCGCACCCAACGCGCAATTGAGGCCGATCGCCCACGGCTTTAGATGGCGCATCGAATACCAGAATGCTTCGGTCGTTTGTCCCGACAGCGTGCGGCCCGAGCGATCGGTAATCGTGCCGGAAATCATCAGCGGCAGATTGATGCCCGTCTCGTCGAACACTTCGAGCACGGCGAAACCGGCGGCTTTGGCATTCAAGGTATCGAAGATCGTCTCAATCAGGATGATATCGCAACCACCGGCAATTAGCCCCCGGGTTTGCTCCTTGTACGCATCGCGCAACTCGTCGAACGAGGTATTGCGATAGCCGGGGTCATTAACGTCGGGGGAGATCGATGCCGTGCGGTTGGTCGGCCCGATGGCTCCAGCGACGAAACGCGGCTTGCCCGGCGTCTTCTGTGTCCAGATGTCGGCGGCGATACGGGCGAGTTTCGCGCTCTCGACATTCATCTCATAAGACAACGCCTGCATGCCATAGTCAGCCTGCGAGATTACCTGCGCGCCGAACGTATTCGTTTCGGCGATATCGGCACCGGCGGCGAAGTAAGCCTCGTGGATACTCTCAATCATGTCGGGCTGCGACAGCGACAGCAACTCGTTGTTACCCTTCACGTCTTGACCCCAATTGGCAAAGCGCTTGCCGCGATAGGTTTCCTCAGTCGGCTTGTGCTGCTGGATCATGGTGCCCATGGCGCCATCGATGATCAGAATGCGCTCCGATGCAGCCTTGTCGAGCGCGGCTCTGGACTTTGCGTAGTTCATGCATTCACCGCTTGCGGAAGAGCGGCAACGCGCGGCCGCAGACCCATCAAATGGCAGATCGCGTAGACGAGGTCGGCACGATTGAGCGTGTAGAAATGGACGTGGCGGATGCCTTGGTCGACAAGGTCCATCACTTGCTCGGCAGCAACTGCGGCGGCAACCAGCTGGGTGGTCGCGGGATCGTTATCGAGGCCCTCGAACCGGCGGGCGAGCCAGGCTGGCATCGTGGTCCCGGTCTTGGCGCCGAAGCTCGACACCTGCTTGAAGTTGTGGATCGGCACGATGCCGGGATGGATCGGACACCAGATGCCGGCAGCGCGCGCCTTTTCGACGAAGCGAAGGTAGTGCGTGTTGTCGAAGAAGAACTGGGTGATGACGCGCGTTGCGCCAGCATCGACCTTGGCTTTCAGGTGCTCGATGTCGGCCGTAAAGTCAGCACTTTCCGGATGCTTCTCCGGATAGCCACCGACCGACACTTCAAAATTGCCGATTTTTTTTATGCCGCCGATCAAGTCGGCCGTACTGGCGTAACCGCCTGCATGCGGCTCGTAGCGCGTGCCGATGCCGGCTTGCGGATCGCCGCGCAGTGCCACGATATGGCGGACACCCGCTGCCCAATAGGCGCGGACAACCTCATCCACCTCCGCCTTTGTCGCGCTGACGCAGGTCAAATGCGCAGCCGGCAGCAGGCTCGTTTCACCGACCAATCGCGAGACCGTTTGATGCGTGCGCTCGCGCGTCGACCCGCCTGCCCCATAGGTTACCGACACGAACTTGGGTGCGAGCGGCTCCAAGCGGCGCACCGATGCCCACAGCGCCTCTTCCATCTTCTCGTTTTTCGGCGGGAAGAATTCGAACGATACGTCCACCTCGCCCGAGCCGACCAGCCGGCTGCGCCGCTCCGCTATCGTCGCTGCCATGGCGATCACCTCGTTGTCTCTAGCCGGACGACGCCGGCGGAATCATTTTTCGATGCCGGGCTCTTGCCCTCGCGGCGGGCAAGCCAGAGCGACACCGTAAGTTTTTCGCCACCGGACGATGTTGCCGGCGCCAATTCGCGCGCCTTGAGCGGTTCAAGGCCTGCTTCGCGCACCCAGCCCTCGATCGTGGCGCGGGAGAAACCAAGCCGGTCGTGCGCAAATCGCTCGCGCAGAAACTCGAGTTCGTGTGGCGAAAAATCGACGATCAGCAAGTCACCACCGGGTGCGAGCACGCGTGCTGCCTCCCGGATTGCCCGCGCCGGATCGGACAGGAAGTGCAGAACCTGATGCATCACCACAGCGTCGGCCGCGCCGTCCGCCACGGTCAGATTGTAGATGTCGGCCTGCCGCACGTTGGCGCGACCCTGGCTGACTTTGCTTATTTTCGAACGTGCGTAGGCCAGCATCGCGCCGTTGGCGTCGATCCCCAGCGCACGTGCATAACGATCGGCGAACAGCTCAAGCATGCTGCCAGTGCCGGTGCCCAGATCAAGAAGCAGCTCGTACGTTCGCCCCTTCACGACGTCGAGCATCGCGGCCTCGACATCGGCCTCGGCGACATAAAGCGAGCGAATCTGATCCCACTCGGCGGCGTGCGCTGCGAAGTAGGATTGTGCCGCAGCCTCGCGTTCGAGCTTCAGCGCGTCGGCACGTTCGCGATCGCGCGCAACATGGCGATCTTGCCCATCTACTTGTTCGACTACGGTTTTGGCGAGCCCAGCAGCGGTGCCGGTGCCAAGCGTAAAGTAGACCCAGCTGCCCTCCCGGCTTCGCTCGATCAAACCGGCCTCGTGCAGCAGCTTCAAATGCCGGCTGATCCGCGGCTGGCTCTGCCCCAGGATGCGGGTCAAATCCTTGACGCTGAGTTCGGCGTCGGCAAGCAATAGCAGGATACGCAAGCGCGTAGCCTCGGCTGCTGCCTTCAGCGCCGCAACAGCCGCATCCGCTCCAAGCCTGAGTGCCATCTCGCCTCCAATACCGATCGAAGCATATAAAGATATGTTTATATGTCAAGACAAATCCGAGACTGGTTAAGATGTTGCTAACCACCACCGGTTATAAGCACGCATCAGTTGTTGATGCGGGGATTCGCTATGCCGGGCGTTGGAATGGGGCAGCAGCGCGAGGTGGCGATCGCGAGCTTGCCGATGACGCTCGACCAAAGCGTTTCCGTGGTCAGTATCGCCGTCGCAGGCGCCTTCGTCGCAATCGCCGCGGTTGTACTTGTGGCGCCGTTCGGCTTGGTGGTGGAGCTGGCAGCTTTCGATCCGGCGGCCTTCCTCCAGATTGCCCAGCGACCAGCGACGGCCATTCAGCTCGCAATAGCACTGGTGATTGGGATCATCTTCGTCGCCATTCCACTACGCCGGCTGCTTGGCCGTGCACGGGCGCCGCGCCGCATCGTCATCTCGGAACGCGAAGTAACAGCGTCGAACCATTGGCTGGGCGAGGCGCGCGGTTGGAAAGAGCCGCTGGCATCATACAAGGGCGTCGCCCATCACGTCCGTACGACATTATCGGGCGCGCAGCACGAAATCGTCCTGATCCACGATCAACCGTCAAAATCAGTCGTGTTGCACATTGCCGACCGGATCGAACAGCCGCAAGTGGACGCGGTAGCTGCCTTGCTCAACGTAGCTGAAATCTCACCGCCGAGTATTTATCGGCGAATACGCGCCGGCGCGCGGCCGGAACTGTCGCTCGAGGCAGCCTGAGCGCAATCGTGCTTTCGTGTTTGCAAGCGTGCTCGTATATGCCTCCCGCAATGAGCTTATAAGCTGGTGTTAACGAAGTTCGCGCGACAATAGGCACGACTCACAACGAAGACACACGCGCACCTGCCTGTGGCCTTAAAACCGCTACAGATGTGAGCGACGAAGCTATAAGCGTGTGATCAATCGAACCGAAGTCTTAGACCCGGACCCTGCCTGGAGTGCTTTGCATGACCGTTTCCGTAGCAACCAAATCCGGTCGCATTTGGCGCATTGGCGTCCTACTGGCACTCATCGCCGGCTTGTGGGCAGCAGCCCCAATCACCGGTCACGAAGCTAACGCGCAGTCGAGCGATCCCGCCGTTCGCTACATGGATGGAGTGGCGAAGGATTTGATTGGCGCTTCGCGAACGCGGTCGGCTGCGACCCTGCAGTCCGTCATTCTGCGGCACGCAGATCTCAGCTACATGGGCGGCCAGGGCCTGGGCGAATTCAGCAATCAGCTCGGACCTGCCGAGAAGCAAGCTTATTTCACCGGTATGACGCGTTGGATGTCGCGGTATGCTATCGGCGAAGCTCAAAAGTACCAAATCAGCCACGTCACGTTTCAGCCGAACGCGCGCCCTGCCAAGTATGGCCTGATGGTCGACAGCACTGTGCACATGAAGGACGGCGCCAGCTACGACGTGGCCTGGATGCTCGGCAAGAATGGCAGCACGTACAAGGTTCGCGATGCTCAAGTGCTGACCTTTTGGATGACTGGTCAGTTGAACCGGCTGTTCACCGGCTATATCGCCGAGAATGGCGGTCAGGCGAAGGCGCTTGTTCTGGCGCTCAATCGCTAACGCGATGGATCACACGACACCGGCGGGCCCGGCACGAGGCAGTTCGCGCCCAACGCGATCAGACTTTCGAGACGGTGGGAACGGTTGCTTCCGCGGCCGGGAAACTCAACGTCCAACTTAGTCCCTCAGGGGCAAAGTCCAGCTGAACCTTGCCGCCGGTCGACGCTGACACCATGCTCTCGATCACTGTATGGCCGAAACCCTTGCGAACGGGCGTTGAGACGACCGGCCCGAAGCGTTCCTGCCAGTGGAGCCGAACGTGTCTCGATCCAGCGCCTTCTTCAAAGCTCCACTTGATCGACAACACGCCTTCGGGCACCGACAACGCGCCATACTTCAGAGAATTCACGACGAGTTCGTGCAAGGCAAGGCCAATGCCTTGCGAAATTTCCGATGACAGCTGCACCTCGGGACCGTCGAGGCGCACTTGTGGCATGGCCTTGCCCGCGAGCGCCAACTGCGCGGCGATCAACTCCTGCAACGACGCACCTGACCAATCTTCATTGACGAGCAGATCGTGCGACGCAGCCAACCCCCGGACCCGAGCGATGAAGCGGGTCTGGAAATCGTCGAAAGTCAATGAATAGCGGCCTGTCTGACGGGCGATCGCCTGCACCACCGCCAACAGGTTCTTCGATCGATGCGTGATTTCCCGCATCAGGAACCGAACCTTCTCCTCCGATGCCTTGCGCTCGGTGATATCCGAGACGATGTTGATGATACGCCGCGCAGTGCCATCAGCTTCGCGCGCGACCACGCGGCCACGTCCTGCCAGCCAATACATCTGGCCGTCTGGATGGACCACCCGGTACTCGGCCGTGAAGTCGTCCTGCTTGTCGGCGAGCTTGTGGAACTGGCTGACCAAGTACCGATCATCGGGGTGCAGAGCATGCAGGTACTCGTCCGATGGACCACCGATGTGCCCGAGGCCGCCAGGTAGATTCAATCCGAACAGCGCCATTCCCTCTTCCGACCATTCGCGCGTCTTGGTGTCCAAATTGGTTATCCAACTGCCCATGCGTCCAACCGACAACGCCGAGCGATAGCGCGCTTCACTTTCTTGCAGCGCAGTGAGCGTGCTCTTGAGGACCTCCGTCTGTCTCTGCTCCTCGGTGACGCGCCGGGCAAATTCTCCCATATAACGTGTGCGTTCTTGCGTCACTTTTTCGACGCGCCGGAATGCTTGCCAAACCCCTTCGAGTTCTGCGACGCGATACTGCGGCGGCTGCAGCGGTGTACCTGCGGCAAGCGCATCGGCAGCTGCTCCCAAACTGCGCACAGGTTCGGCGATGCGCCGTGCGATCGCGCTCGCGAGCAGAGCACTGGTGATCAAGGTCGCCAACGCGGTCGCGGCCAATAAACCGTAAGTTTGGCGCAACGGGGTTTCAAGGATCGATTGGGGCACGGCCACGACCGAGGTCCAGCCGGCAAGCGAGGAGCGCTTGAAGGAACTTGCCACATCGACACCTTCGAGCGTGGTGTTGCTGAACAGCCCACTAGTTGAACCGCCTTTGGCGATTTCGACCACCGCAGACCTAGCTGGCTGGCCGATCAGCTCCTGGGCGCCGGTGTTCCGGACAAGATAGAGACCGTTGCCATCGACCACAGTAGAAATCCAAGAGGCCGGCAGCCCTGCTTCCGCGAACAGCCCCCGCAAACGCTCCAAGCTATAGCCGCCGCTGAGCACGCGAGCGCCGCCCGCCTTAGCCTTGATCGGCACCGATACAAAGAACAATGGATCGGCTGATTGGCCGCTTTCGACGTAGTTGGAAACGACCGGCCGGCCATCGAACGCACGCTCAGATGCATCAACCGGTGCCGCCGGGAGCGTTCCTCCTGGCCCCGCCGTCGCATAAAGCCGTTTTCCGCTGCGATCAGTGACCATTAACTGCAGAGGAGCACCTTCATTTACTGCCGTGCCGATAATTTGCGCAAACGCATTGTAACTCCCGTTGCGTGCGTCTTCCGACGACGCAAGCGCGACCATGAAAGCTGTGAAGCCCGCGATTTCGCGATCCACGAGGTGGCTGAGGTTCGTCGCCACGTCCAGTCGCTGCGCCTCGATGACACGACGCTCTGCATTCGCAAACCTCAGGCCGACGGTGACCGTCAGCAGCACGAGCGGCAGCGCGATAGCCGCGATCAGAACGACAAGCAGCGTCAGGATCGGCTTTGACCGTCCCTGCACCGAAGGCGTTTTTTCCAGCACTCGTAATGCTATATCCATCCTGCGGTCTCGATTGGTCGGACGATGTGTATTTGGTGGCGCATGAACTATCGCTGACAAAACTACTTTTGTTAACCCGCAAACCGAAACTCAGATAGCCGCTCCTCACACCCTTGTTATTCTGTCAAGAGATGCCTGAACACCGCTAGCGTCGCGTCAAGTCACGCAAGCCATGCTTTTAGCCGTAGATCCATTGTTCCGGCAACCGCAGGGTGAGCAAGGCACCTATCCTCAACAAAGCTGGATATTCCACCGTGGCTACGATCCCGCGCAACCCCTTGGCGACCTTTGGAAACGTGAGTTTGATATCGTTCCGGCCGGGATTTGCCTGTGCGATCGCCTCCGCGGCCCGGCTGCAAGGAGCGTTCTGATCCTCGATGTTCAAAACTGCGCCGCCCCCGCACAAGATCTTCGTGCCACGTGGCACATAGGAAAAATGCGGGACGCTTGCGACCACAAGGTTGGCTCCAAGCCAGGCGGGGTCGAACAAATTCAGATCGAGGCGTCGCGCGAGTTCGGTACAGTCCTCCGCCGATACCAATGACAGATGGCGGGAATTTCTCATTTGCGCGCCGCGCTTCAGGTAAGGCACGCGCGCGTCCGCCTTGCGCGTATGTCCCCGATGCCGGTTAGCGGTGATGCCCTCGAAGTCCAGCTCGAGTTCCTCCACGCTGTGGCTGCGAAAGTCGAACCGGCCAAAGCCTTGCGCATCCAAGAGCCGCACGACACGCCCCTCGATCTTGCAGGCGGCAGTGACTTGGAAAGGGGCAGGCAATGGCAAGCTCCGCGTCGTCATCGTGTCCTCAAGACTACTTTTTTAACTCGTCACCGCTCTTTGCCGAGCGGCCGGTAGTACTGAAAAGTGGCAATGTGCCGACGTTGAACGCGCGCGCATCGTAATTGCGCAACTGCGCTTCGAAGCTGACCGAGCCGCGATTCTTCGGAAACAATCGGTCGAGTGCACCGAAGTCATCGCTCTCGGCTTCGTCGAGCAGCAGCTTGAACCTGAACAGGCCCGGCTCGGTGATCAGTTGAGCTGGCTTCTCTTTCTCGTCCTTGGTGTGAAACAGCAGCGTTTCGGTGCGGCTGGCCTTGCCCGCGAGCGATATCGGAGCGAACGGCTGGTAGCCATTAGTCCTAGCCTTTTCCATCGTCCACCGCCCGAAATCGGCTGAGAAAAAGCGCTTGGTCTCGCCAGTCTTGACGTTCGTCGCTTCGAGCTCGACCGATAGGACCGTACCAGTGCGCCCACCCTCATTGATGATCGTCACCGGTATCTCGAACACCTCAAAATTCGTGTTGTTGTAGGGCGACGAGTAGTGGATCACCGGCGGTACAAAGACTTTGAGATCGGGTTGCTTGAGCGATGAGTCCCATAAGCTGTAGCCCGAAAACAGTAAGGCGAACGCCGAGACAACCGCAGTGATGGTCTGTCCCGATTGGCCAGCTGCCTGGATCGCGATATCGTTCGGCGTATCGCCAAGTTGCGGGCGCGGTGCAAGTACCATGAGTATCCCCCATCATCGTGCCCCCGCGCGGCGGCCAAGCAAGCAGGATGAGGTGTAGCCGTCAAGAGTGCGGGAAAGCATCGGGCTTTTGATCGCGAGACGCGGCGCCCCGCTACCGCGTAAACTTCTTGAACTTGATGCGATGCGGCTCGATCGCGGCGTCGCCGAGACGGCGCTTCTTGTCCTCTTCGTAGTCGGCGAAGTTGCCTTC
>JANOOW010000080.1:0-2089 GCA_031421555.1 Hyphomicrobiaceae bacterium
CGAGGCTTCGGAGTATCGCGCCTTCCTCGATGCCAACCCGGCCTGGCCCGAACGCACCACGCTCAACCAACGCCTCGACGAAGCCCTGTTCACACGCGGGGGCTCGCCAAAAGCGATCAAGGAACTCTACAAAGGCAACGAACCGAAGACGGCAGCAGGGTTTGCAGCGCTGGCGTCCGCCCATCTCGCCGAGGGCGACGAGGCGACCGCCCGCAAGTTGGCGCAGACCGCATGGCGAACGCTCGACATCACAGCGACGCTGGAAACCGGATTTCTCGACCGCTTCGGCAAGTACCTGACGGAAGCCGATCACAAATGGCGTCTGGACCGTTTACTGATGTCCGACATTAGATGGGCATCGGAGCGTGGTGACCGCGCAATCCTCGCCAAGCGGCTGATCCCCAAGCTGTCCGGGCCCGAACAGAAGAAGGCCGAGGCGCGGCTGGCGGTGTTCATGAAAGTGCCCTCGGCCCGTCAGATGATCGAGGCGTTACCCGCGTCCGTCGCGGGCCAACCGGCGGACTGGGGTCTGATCTATCATCGCATCCAAGTACTGCGGCGCGCGGATCGCGATGAAGAAGCCTGGAAGTTGCTGTCTACCGTGCCAAACGATCCCAATGTCGTGGCAACGCCGGACGACTGGTGGGTCGAGCGCCGCGCCAACGCCTATCAGGCGTTGAAAGTAGGTAAGCCGCGCATCGCCTACGACTTGGTGAAAGATGCCGGGTCGCTGACCATCAATCCGGCCAAGGAGCAGGCTAACTTCGCCGGCTGGCTGGCGCTGCGCCAGCTGAATGATCCGGTCTCGGCCGACATCCACTTCAAGTTCATGCGCAAGATCGCCGACGGACCGCTGAGCCAAGCCAAAGCCGATTATTGGCTTGGCCGCACGGCCGAAGCGCTCGGTGACAAGGCACGCGCGACCGGGCACTACAAATCCGGTTCGCGCTTTGTCGACACGTTCCACGGGCAGTTGTCCCGGCAACGGCTGGACCCGGGGAAGCGGCTCGACGTTTCACCACCGGCGTGGCCGAACGCCGACGAGATGCAACGCTTCAACGCATCGGATGCGGTGCGCGCCGCCGTCCTCGCTCGCAAGGCTGGCCTCGACATCTCGATCACGCGGGCGTTCCTCAATCACTTGGCACGGCACCTCAAGAGCGAGGCCGAGGTGGCGATGGTCGCGCACCTTGCGGAGGCCTTCGGCGATACACAAACCGCCGTGCGCATCGGCAAGGTCGGCATCGCGCGCGGCTTTAATATGATCTCATATGCCTACCCCGTGCATCCGATGCCGGGTTACAATTCGTTGCGGGCGCCACCGGAGACCGCACTGCTGCTCGGCATCGCGCGGCAGGAGAGCGAGTTCAACACGCTGACCGTGTCTGGTGCGGGCGCGCGCGGCATCCTTCAGGTGATGCCGATCACCGCCAAACACGTGTGCCGCGACTACAAAATCAAGTGCGACCTGTCACGCCTGCTTACCGACGCGTCGTACAACGCGATGATCGCAAGCGCCTACATCGCCGACCGGATGGGCGAATTTCAAGGCAGCTATGTGCTCGGCACCGCTGGCTACAACGCCGGTCCTGGCCGCGCGCGCCAGTGGATGCGCGAGTTCGGCGATCCGCGCGACCCCAAAGTCGATGTCATCGACTGGATCTATCGCATCCCATTTGAGGAAACGCGCGAGTACGTGCAGAAGACGCTCGCCAACACGCAGATCTATCGCGCACGCCTCGGCGCAGCCGACACCGCGCTGCGGATCAACGATGATCTAGCCCGCGCTCGCGGCGCTAATCGGACAGCCGACCGGATCAGCCCCGCCACCGCCGCCGAGGGGTTCGAGAAGCCCGCGGTGCAAGGCGAAAGCGGGGCGGTGAAGGAGCCGTGAGAGGTTGGTTCGGGTTTTGATCTACAGCCAAGAGTAAACTGAAGGAGAAACGCCATGTCGATCACAGGCAGAGACGCACACGCAGCTTCCGGCGAGACAAGACCGCGGCGCGATTGGCCCTTTGATGTTCGCCCGTTGCATCCCAAGTTCGGCTGAGAAATCATCGGCATCACGCTGGAACAGGCGGTTGACGAG
>JANOOW010000081.1:0-3774 GCA_031421555.1 Hyphomicrobiaceae bacterium
CGATCCTCGATGACGAACGCGTGCCCGTTCGGCGTGCTTTTCGTGACGCGGCGGATCTCGGCGAAGTTCTCCTTCACATAGGCCTTAAACGCTGGCGTCAGAGGAACGTTGCGCGCCGGCACGCTGTAGTTCGCCGTACGCTGGAATACCGTCAGATGTTTCGCTGTTTCAGCGATCACGGGCGCTGCTTGGATGCCCGTTGAACCTGTCCCCACGAGGCCGACGCGTTTGCCGGTGAAGTCGACGCCCTCGTGCGGCCATTGGCCCGTATGCACCCATTGCCCGGCGAATGTTTCGAGGCCCGGTATCTTCGGGACGTTGGCGGTGGACAAGCAGCCGACCGCCGTGATCAAGAACTTGGCGCTGAACGTGTCGCCTGCCTCGGTCGCAACTTGCCAGCGGTTCTTCGCCTGATCGTAGTGCGCGGACGCAACCCGCGTACCCAACCGGATGCTGCGGCGCAGATCGAACCGGTCGGCGACATGATTGAGATAGCGCATGATTTCAGGCTGCTCGGGGTAGCGCTCCGACCATTCCCAGTCGCGCACCAACTCGTCCGAAAATGAATAGCAGTACGAGTGACTTTCGGAATCGCAGCGGGCGCCCGGATAGCGGTTCCAGTACCATGTGCCGCCGACGCCATCGCCAGCTTCCAGCACCACCGCGTTCAATCCGAGTTTGTCGCGCAGCGTGTGCAGCTGATACATGCCCGAAAAGCCCGCGCCGACGATGAGCGCGTCAAGATCCGTAAGCAACGAGGCCATTCGAACTCTCCAAGAGATGCCGCCTAAGCGGAACGGCGCAATGGCCGGCGAATTAATGTACTCTGCTTCGGCAAGCTTGAGGATAGCCCGATGCGGCACCATCCATGCAGAAAACGAGCATATCGAACGGGTACGTGTGCATGAGCAGACTGGACAGATTCATCAAGCGAATGCAGGCGCAGCGCGCGTTGCTCGATCAGGTGTGCCGCGATCTCAATGCCGGAAACGCGCAGGCTGGACCGTTCATCGAACTTGGCCTAGGCAATGCACGCACCTACGATCATGTCCGGGAACGTCTGATCAACCGCCGTATCGTCGTATTCGATCGGTCGGCTGCGCCCAAGCACGGCGTCATTCCGCCCGCCGCCGATTTCTTCGTTGGCGACATTCGCGATACGGTCCGCGACTATGTCGAAGCCTTCGGATCGACCGCAGCCGCCGTCCATGCCGACCTCGGCGACGGCTCGGCTGCGTACAATGCCGACATCCAGTCTTGGTTGCCCGATGCGTGCCGCCAGCTTTTACAGCCAGGTGGCCTCGTTGTGTCGTCGACCCCGTTGCACGATCCCCGCCTGCGGCAAATCGATGTTGCCGCCGATGCCGAAGCGGGTGGCTACACGTGCTACTGCTTACACGCCGGGTAAAGCCTTTCAGTCCGGCTCCGACAGCTTCAAGTGACAGGCGATCGTGTGTTCGCCGAAGCGATGGACCGGCGGCGGCTCGCGTTCGCACACGCCATCGATTTTCTTCGGACAACGGCTTGCAAACACGCAACCGGCCGTTCGCTGCGTCGGGCTCGGCATGCTGCCACCCAAAACGACGGCTGGCGCCTTCACGTCCGGATCCGGTCGCGGGGCGGCTTCGAGTAGCGCTTCCGTATAGGGATGGAACGGCGGGTGAAACACTTGGCGCGCCGGCCCGTACTCGACGATCCGCCCGAGGTACATCACCGCCACCCAATCGGCCATGTGCCGTACCAGGCCGAGGTCATGACTGATCAATACGAGCGCGAGATCGCCGGTTTCCAGCAGTTCACCGAGCAGGTTGACGATCGCCGCCTGCACCGACACGTCGAGCGCCGATACCGGTTCGTCCGCGATGATCAAATCCGGTTGGCCTGCGAGCGCTCGTGCAACCGCCACCCGCTGCCGCTGCCCGCCGGACAATTGATGCGGCTTGCGGCGCAGCAGATCGACCGGCAAGCGCACCCGCTCCATCAGCCGGGCAACTTCCGCGCGCGCCTCCGGTTTCGACATACCCCGCTGCTTGCGCAATGGACGCATCAACGCGAACTCGATGGAGTGGCTTGGGGTCAGCGTGGCGTCTGGGTTCTGAAATACCATCTGCACCCGGCGGCGCGTATCGGGCGAACGATCGTCGACGCTCACATTGCCTATTTCGACCGCGCGCGGCGACTCCCCTTCGGGCAGTTGGCCGCTGCGCGCCACCAAAAACTCGCGCGCAACTAAAGACACGCTTCCCCCCGTCGCCTGCGTCAGTCCGCTGACGACCTTGGCAAGCGTCGATTTACCCGAACCGCTTTCGCCGACGATGGCTAATGTCTCGCCAGCCCGCGCGTCCATGCTGGCTTCGCTCAGCGCATATATCGACGCGCCGGACTTGAACCCGAAACGGCCACTGAGATCGTATCGCTTCGACAGCTTGTCGATCGCTAGCACGACGCGGCTCTTGCCTGCGTGGGAAGCAGCTTTCACCGCCGCGACGTTGATGGGCCTCGCCGCCGCGACGACATCCAGCCTGACACACCGCGCGGCGTGGCCAAACTTGCCGTCCATCGCCTCGACGAGTGGGATCGGCCTCGAACAGCACAGCTCTACGTCGGCGAAACTGCATCGGGGCGCGAAAGCACATCCGGTCCGCGCCCGGTCGGCAGCGGTCAGCGTGCCTTCGATCGGCGACAGCCGCGCATGCTGACCAACCAGCGCACCGTGGTCGGGCAGCGCGGCGAGCAGCCCCCGCGTGTAGGGGTGCGCTGGCTGCTTGAACACGGCGCGGATCGTACCGGTCTCGACCAGGCGTCCGGCATAGAGCACGCCGATCCGGTCACAGATCCGTGTCACCGTGCCGAGGTTGTGGCTAATAAACAAGATCGCGGTTCCGAACTTCTGACGCAAGTCGCGCACCAGTTCGAGGATGGCCGCCTCGATCGTGACGTCGAGCCCGGTCGTCGGCTCGTCCATGATGAGCAGGGCCGGCTCCGCCATCAACGCCATCGCGATGACGATGCGCTGCTGCTGCCCACCCGAGAGCTGGTGCGGATAGCGATCTATCATCGCCGCCGCATCCGGTAGCCGGACTTCTCCGAGCATCGCGATGGCGCGCGCGCGGGCCCGCCCGGCGTCGGTCTCGCCATGCAACATCGGCACTTCGATCAGCTGCTGGCCGATCGTCATCACCGGGTTCAAACTCGACATCGGATCCTGGTAGACCATCGCCAGCCGATTGCCGCGCAAGCTGCGTAGTTCCTCACCCGGCATCGTCGCGATATCGCGGCCCTCGAACAGGATGCGCCCGCCGGTCAGCGATAGTCCGCGTCCGAGGTATTGCATGATGCCGAGCGCAACCGTCGATTTGCCACAGCCAGATTCGCCAACGAGCCCGAACGCCTCGCCCGGTGCGATCGAGAAGCTGACATCCTGCAAGATGCGGCTGACGCCCTGCCGCCCCTGAGCTTCGACGGTCAGTCCCTCGATCGCCAGGATCGCCGTTGCCGATTGCTCCAGCGCCCCGTCAGCCATGCGCAGCCTCGATCGCGGTCCGCACGAGGTCCGTAGGTTGGGTCAAGCAAAGCGCGACCCAACGTCTACGATCGGTGCCTGCCATGTTGGGTCGCGCGAAAAGCTTGACCCAACCTACGGCACTGGCGCTTTTTCGTCCGTTCAATCCTAACAATCCACCTACCCGCAGATCTCTCATTCCGGTTTCCCTTCCCCCCCCCTTGAGGGGGAGGGCCGGGGTGGGGGGTAGGGGCCATGAGATTCGTCGAGAC
>JANOOW010000082.1:0-3031 GCA_031421555.1 Hyphomicrobiaceae bacterium
ATGTCATCCACCAGGAGAACTGCTGCACGCGCCACACGCGCCGCAATGCGGTGGCCGAATACGTATCGAGCAAATCGCTCGAGCCGGTGTCATAGAACGACGCCAGCGCACGCGCCATCACATGCACATCGGCGGCGGCGAGGTTCAACCCCTTCGCCCCGGTTGGGGGCACGGAGTGCGCCGCATCGCCCGCCAGGAATAGCCGCCCGTACTGCATCGGTTCGCAGACGAAACTGCGCAACGGGATGATGCCCTTTTGAAAAATCGGCCCTTCCTGCAAACTGCCGTTGGCATTTCCGCCTTCCTGAGCTGTGCGCGCCTGCAGTTCGGCCCAGATGCGATCGTCCGGCCAGTTTTCGACCTTGTCGTTCGGGTCGCACTGGAAGTACATGCGCTGGATCTGTGGCGAGCGCGTCGAAATCAGCGCGAACCCACGCTCGTGATGGGCATAGATCAGTTCCTCGGACGAGCGCGGAGCGGTCGCCAAAATTCCGAACCATCCGAACGGATAAATCCGGAAGTAGTCTTTCCGCACGCTGCCTTCGGGGATCGCTGCACGGCTGACACCGTAGCCGCCATCGCAACCGGCGATGAAATCGCAGTCGAGAGTCCTGGATTGCCCATCGGGGCCAATGAAGTGGATGCGCGGCTGCTTCGTCGTCACGCCTTCGAGCGCGGTCACCTTGGTCTCGAACAGGATCTGCCCGCCGGCTGCGAGACGGACCTGGGTGAGGTCCTTGAGCACCTCATGCTGCGGGTACACCATGATCGAGCGGCCATTTGTCAATCCCGGAAGATCGATGCGATGACCCTTGCCGTTGAACCTGATCTCGAAGCCGTGATGAATAGAGCCAGCCTGCTTCATGCGTGCGCCGGCACCGACCTGTTCCATCAGCTTGATGGTCCCGTCCTCGAGGACACCTGCCCGGATCGTCGCCTCGATCGCATCGCGGCTACGGCTCTCGATCACGACCGACTCGATGCCGTTCAAGTGTAGCATCTGGGACAGAAGCAGCCCTGCAGGCCCTGCACCAATAATGCCGACTTGGGTGCGCATTCGCGTCCTCTCCGGGGCCTCAGGATTTCAGCCGCATCTCTCCTGTCTGCATAGCCATTACCGGTGGTTTGGTCTACCTCGAGGCGGCTTCCGTGCGGAAGACATCGTGCGTGGAAGCAGATTTTGCCGTCGCCGCCTCGGCCGGCCGCCGCCGTATGCCGCACTTCTCCAACGGCAACGCCGTCGTCAGCCACCCGTCCTTCGAGACCGTCACGACATATCGGCGGCAATCATCGACGGCGCCCGGCACAAAGTGCACCTTGAACATTGCCAGATCGGGTTTCTTTTGAAGCGGCCAGATATAGACCGAGTTATCGGCCGTCTCGGCCAGCGCCGTTTGTATGGCGACACCTGCGTTGCGATAATCGGCTGCCGACAGGCGGGCCAGCAGCACGCGTGACAGTTCGGGGTGCAGACCAACAGCAACCGCTTTCTTCTGGTTCGGGTCGGCCGGATCGACGACCGGCGGCGGCAATGGTCCCGACATCGGTGCAGCGTCAGGCTCGGGCGAAGGCGGGACTGTCGTCGCTGGGCGCTCGGCCTCCTTTATCTCAACCACCGGCGCAACGGACGCGGCGCTCGCGGCTGTCACGGGTTCCGGCGGCAACGGTTGATCGAGCGCCGCAAGCTTTGCCGCAGTCCCGCCATTGGCCGGCACGCTGTCGTTCGAGGACGAAACTGCCGCCGGCGCAGAAGTCTCGGTCAGGGTTTTCACTCGGCCTTCGAGTGACGCGTATAGAGCCTTCGACTCGTCGATCACCCATTTCGGCAACGACACGCGCTCGTCGAGGAACGCCCATCCGCTCGCGATCACGAGCAACATGCATATGCCGCGGCGCACAGCAGTCCAGTACTGAGAGTGGGCCAACGGCCGTCCTATCCGTTCGCCTGGAAACAACTCCACGGGCGCGTAATCATCATCTGCATCGGAGGCACCATACGCATACGTACTTGCATTCGGGTGCCGAGCGAAGGCTGTCATTGACTGACCCCCTGGTCGGTGTTTCGATCTTTTGTGGTTGACGTCCCCGCAGTTGCATATGCGGCAGCATAATCCTGTCGCAAAAAAGGCGGGGCGCCACATCAGCGCGAAATCACGCCGGTTCGCCAAGATAATCTTCGACATAAAGCCGCAGCACGGCGACCCTTATCGCGGCGACAAGCGGTGTCGCGAGAGCGATACCAATCGCACCGAACAGCGCGCCGAAGATCATTACGGCGGCGAGCGTCAGAACGGGCGGCATATCGATGGCGCGTTTTTGGATCAAGGGCGCCAGCACATAGCCCTCGACCGTTTGGATTGCAGCGTGCACGCCGATCGCCCAGGCGACCATCGGGAGCCCTTGCGCCATGGCAGCCAGACCGATGGGTATCGTCGCGATCACCGGACCCAGGTAGGGAATGAAGTTGGCAATGCCCGCTTGTAATCCAAGTAGGAACGCACCCGGCATTCCAATCAGCGCGAGGCCGCCCCATGTCGTCAGTGCAATGAGGATTACCGCGGCAAGCTGACCAACGAGCCAATAGCGCAAAGACTCCGCCATCTCGTCGAGAATTTCGCCGATGCGCACACGGCGTTGCCGCGGGACCAAGCTCAGCACGCTCTGCCGGTACATTTCCGGGCTGACGGCGGTGAACAGACCGATGAAGACAACCAACACGATGTTGCCAAACACACCGGAGGCAACGTTGAAGGCGGAGTATGCCGTGCCGAACAAGGCACCTGGATCCGGAAACAACAGCTGCGTCAGGGTACGCGGCGCCTCGTTACCCTGCGCCGGTGTCGGCGCGATGCCCATCGAGCGCAATTCGCCCCTGAGGGAGCGAAGCTGCTCACCCATAAGCTTGGTGAGACTGTCGGCCTCGCTGACAAGATTGCTGCCACCCCAAATCACGAGCACCGTCACGGCGGCCATAATCAGCACACACACGATAGCGAGTCGCCACGCGCGCGCGATAGGAAGTACCTTCTCC
>JANOOW010000083.1:0-12544 GCA_031421555.1 Hyphomicrobiaceae bacterium
ACAGCGGCAGCCAATGCTCGACGCCGGGATAGCGCTGCCCGGCGCTCACCGCCTGATAGAGTGGATCATCGACGGTATTGCCGCCGAACAACTCGACGTAGCGTGCGCGAAACAGCTTCTCGCCCTCAAGCCCGTAGGCAACTTCGCTGATTGGCATCAGCACGAGCTTCTGCACGATCTTCGCGGTGCGCTGCGTCTCGGCATCGAAGCTTTTGATCGATTCCAGCGTGTCGCCAAAAAAATCCAGCCGCACCGGGCTGAGCCGTCCCGGTGGAAACAGATCGAGGATGCCACCGCGCACGGCGAATTCACCGGCGTCCATTACTTGGCCAGTGCGCGTGAACCCGGCTGCGGTGAGCCGCTGTATCAGGCGATTGAGATCGATCCGCTGACCGGGCGCCATCGGACGCAGCGACTGGCGAATGAAGTTCCGCGGCGGCAGTTTTTGCAGGATCGCGTTGACCGTCGTCAGCACGATCGCCGGTTCCTTGCGGCCCCCCATCACGAGCTTGGCCAGCGCGGTGATGCGCCGGGCGGTGATCTCGGCGTTGGGTCCGATGCGGTCGTACGGCACGGTGTCCCAGGCGGGAAAAGATATCACGCGCTGATTCGGTGCGAAAAACGCCAGCGCCGTTTCGAGCGCGTCGAGCCGCCGGTCGTCACGTGCCACATGCAGGATGATGCCCGGCGCGGTGGCCGTCCCCGCCTCGCGTGCGAGCTGGGCTAATACGAGCGCATCGAGACCCTCGGGCACGCCCGATAGTGTGATCTCGCTCGATGATGTCGTCGTCGTGCCGTTCATGGGATACGTCTTCGTAACGGTGTGTCGCTAGGCGACCGGTGCGTCGAGTTTGTGGAAGGTGCGCAGGGCACCGATAAGGCCGGCATACTCGGTTTGCTGCATAAGCGATGGATCGAGGATACTGGCATGCAGGTCTGGATCGGGCAGCTGGATCAGCTTTTCGAACAGGCCGAGATCAGGATCGGACATCGCGGCCAGCATCGCGCCGGCGTACCGGCCGAGCAGCCAGTCCATTTCCCTCGTGCCGCGATGGCTCGCACGGAATGCAGCGCGGCGGCGGCGTAGATCGAGTTCGTCGGACATCGGCTGCCTTTCGGTTGATACGTACAAACGCAGTTCGCCCGGCACCCTTGAAAAGGGTCCGGTTCGCCTGCTGATACCTGCAGGAGAAACGTGGTATAGCCGCCTCTCGTGGTGTCGCAAAGGGCTCAAATGTGGAGACCCTGCGACTGGTTCGCTTGGACGACAAGAGACGCATGCGCCCGGACGCCTTTATCCCCTTGTTCGCATCCGCCCAGTCGCTGATTGGGGTCGGGCCGCGCATCATCACGCTGTTGAAGAAAGCCATTCGCCTGCAGCCCGGCACGCTGGAGCCGCGCGTCATCGATCTGATCTGGCACACACCGACCGGCGTCATCGACCGGCGCGCCCAGCCGACCGTCGCGAGTGCCGTTGCCGGCACGATCGCGACGTTCGAACTGCGCGTGCTGAAGCATCGCCCGCCGCCGCGGGGCAACAATAAGGCGCCATACAAGATCACGTGTGAAGATGACACGGGCAAGCTTGATCTGGTGTTCTTCCGGGCCGAACGCAAGTTCATCGAGCGTCAACTGCCGGAGGGTGAGATCCGTTTCATCTCGGGCCGTGTCGAAGCCTACGGCGACAAGCTGCAGATGACGCATCCCGACTACATCGTCGCTCCCGACAAGCGCGATGAGCTGCCGTTGCTGGAACCGGTTTACGGGCTGACCGCTGGCCTCTCCGGCAAGGTTCTCGTCAAGGCGATCCGCCAAGCCGTCGACCGGGTGCCAACGTTGCCCGAATGGCAAGAGCCAGCGTGGCTCGCCCAGCAGAATTGGCCGGGCATGGAGCAGGCACTGGCAGCCGTCCACCGCCCCGGCGATGCCGCGGACATCTCGCCCGGATCGCCGCCGCGGCAGCGGCTCGCCTACGACGAATTGCTGGCCGGGCAATTGGCGCTGGCGCTCGTGCGCCATAACTACAGGGCCCAGCGCGGCCGCCCGGTGAACGGCGACGGCAGCATCCGGGCCCGCATTACTGCCGCATTGCCGTTCGATCTGACGAATTCCCAACGCTCTTCCTTGGCCGAAATATCGGCCGACATGGCAGCGCCCAACCGCATGCTTCGGTTGCTGCAGGGCGACGTCGGCTCCGGCAAGACCGTGGTCGCGTTGATGGCGATGGCGACTGCCGTCGAGGCGGGCGCCCAGGCCTGCTTGATGGCGCCGACCGAAGTGCTCGCCCGCCAGCACATCGAGACGATCGGACCGCTGGCGGACAGTGCCGGCTTGCGGCTCGGGCTTCTCACCGGCCGCGAGAAGGGCCGCCCGCGCAAGCTCGTTCTCGAACATCTAGCCAGCGGCGATATCGATATTCTGGTCGGCACCCACGCGCTGTTCCAGGACGACGTGGTGTTCAAGGATCTGGCGTTTGCCGTGATCGACGAGCAGCACCGCTTCGGTGTGCATCAGCGGCTGGCACTGCAGACCAAGGGCGGCGGCGGTGGCGCCAACGTGTTGGTGATGACCGCCACGCCGATCCCGCGCACGCTACTGATGACTCACTACGGCGATCTCGAAGTCTCACGGCTCACCGAAAAGCCAGCCGGCCGCAAGCCGGTGCAGACGACGCTCGCCTCGCTCGATCGCCTCGAAGCCGTGATCGACGGACTGCGGCGCGCGGTATCGGAGGGTGCGCAGATCTACTGGGTGTGCCCCCTGATCGAAACCTCGGACGTATCGGAGCTGGCCGCGGCCGAGGAACGCGCGGCCCATCTTAACCAGATCTTCGGCAGCGCGGTTGGGTTGCTGCACGGCGCGATGACTGGCCCCGCCAAGGATGCCGTAATGGCGGCCTTCACCGGAAACAAGCTCAAGATCCTGGTGTCGACGACCGTCATCGAAGTCGGCGTCAACGTGCCGAACGCGTCGATCATGGTGATCGAGCATGCCGAACGTTTCGGCCTCGCCCAGTTGCATCAGTTGCGCGGCCGCGTCGGACGCGGCAGCCGTCAGTCGTACTGCGTGCTGCTGTACAAAGGACCGCTTGGGGAGACCGCAGAGGCGCGCCTGAAAATGATGCGTGATACCGAGGATGGCTTCCTCATCGCGGAAAAGGACTTGGAGCTGCGCGGTGGCGGCGAGGTGATGGGCGCGCGGCAATCAGGGGTGCCCGAGTTCCGCGTCGCCGAAGTGCCCGGATACGCAGACCTGCTGGCGGCAGCGCGCGACGATGCCACCCTCATTCTGCAACGCGACCCGAAGTTGCTCAGCCCGCGCGGCGAAGCCTTGCGGCACTTGCTCTATCTGTTTGAGTGCGATGAAGCGGTGCGCTTGTTCCGCGCCGCCTGATCAGACAGCTGGCTGAATCGTCGGAATGCCGCCCTTCGCCCGCGCCTTGCCGGCCACGGCTGCAAGTTCGGCAAGTTTCTTCTGCGCGTCAGGCGTCACCATGCCGGCCGAGATCACGATCTTCGCTGCGTCCTCGACGCTCATGTTGAGGAACGTCACGTCCTTGCGCGGAATGAAGCAGACGAATCCCGTCGGCGGCACGATGCCGGTCGCCATGAAGACGGTCAGGAGTTCGTCCTCCCCGCTCGGCTTCACGGCCGCGATCTCGCCCGTGGTCTCGCCCGTGACGAACACGATCGACCAGATTCCTTTCGCCGGAAACTGGATCAGGCCGACCTTCTGGAAATTTGCGGTCGGTCCCGCCGCCGAAATCACACTCTCGAAGATCTGCTGCACGGCGCGATAGACGTTGCGCACAATCGGCATGCGGCCGAGGAACAAATCGCCGTAGCTGATCAGCGTGCGGCCGAGCAGGTTGGCTGCGAGCGCGCCGATCAGCATCAGGCCGATAATTGCGAACACCAGTCCGATGCCGGGCACCGAAAACGGCAGGTAGGTGTCGGGATTGTAGATGCGCGGGACGAACGGCTTGATCGAACTATCGACGAAGTTCACGAACCAATTTGCAGCATAAAGCGTGATCGTCACCGGACCGACGACCAGCAGCCCCGTCAGGAAGTAGTTTCGCAGCCGCGCACCGATATGCATGCGCTGATCTGATGGTGCGGGCTCGGACAGCTTGGCTAAAACGGACCTGCCATCACCGTCGGATAGGCCAGGCTCGGTCTTTTTCGGATTTCGTGAATGCTGCATCGTTGGGCCCCGCGTTGTCGCGGCACAATCTAGCGAATAGCCGAGTCTTGGCAATGCCTTGAAATGCCCGGCCCCGCTTTGCGGGATCGGCGGCTTCAGCTGGCGTTTGCCGGCTCGTCAGGGCCGGGCGAAGCTTGCAAGAATATAGGCTGTTGCGCGGCATCAGACTGCTGATGTTTTAGCGGGGGGCTGCGACACCGCGAGCAAGCTGTCTTCGAACTTATTCAACTGACTGCGAAGAGCCAGAGCGGGCTCCTCTATCCTGTGCCAAGACAGCATGGCGAAGGCGAGGGTGACCGGCAGTGCCAGAGCAAGGTTCCAATACCAGTGTTGGTTGGCAGGGCCCAGTAGCTGTACCACCGCCTGCTGGACGGGAAAACCATACAGAAAGATCCCGTAGGAATAGTCGCCGCTCGTTACGAGCGCAGTCTTCGCCGGGCGTAACAGCCCCAGATAAACCGTCAGGTAAGCGGCGACGGCGGGCACGAGATAGTCGGTTGCCGGATGGATCAACAGCGCCAGTGCCAATACGCAGGCGAGACTACCGAGCTTCGCGGAATGGCGGATCTCGTTGCGATAGAGGTAGATCGCAATGCCGTAGAGGAAGCAGAGCACCAATTCCTTGCCGGAAATTACGGCGGTCGGATTGAAGTTGCCAGCGTAGACATCCTGTGCCAGCAGGGCCGCGTTGAGGCCGGCTGTGAAGATCACGAATAGAGCGCGCTTCCTGTGGATGCCGAGTACGGCGAGGCCGAGCAGAGTCAGATAGCAGGCAAGTTCATAGGGCAGCGTCCAGAGCTGCGCGTTGACTGTACTAGGCCAAGGATTCGCCTCGAATAGTCCTGGCAGGAGATAGCGGATATCGCCGCGGATGTTTGCGAAGTACCCCAAAAACAATGGATCCTGGAAGTAGTCCCAAAGGGGAAGCTTGGTCAGTAGGGGACCCAGCAGTAGGGCAGCCAGGGCCGTTTCGAAGATCAGCGCCGGCAGTAGCCGGATCAGGCGCAGGCCAACGAACGAGACAAGCGTGCGGCAACGCTCCAGACTGCCCGCGACCAGGAAGCCACTGAGGGCGAAGAACATCGGCAGGATGATCGCGAAAAACGGCCGCAGCAAACCGCTTTCGACGGCCGATCCGTAGGCAAAACCGTATGTCACATCGATGCTGTGGGTAAGAACGACGGCGACCGCAAGGATCAGCCGCAGATAGTCAAATCCCGTCGCGCGGCCACCAGGGCCTTTCATGACGCTGCCCAACGTTGCGACCGGTGGTGCCGGCTGGGTGTCGGCGTGCGAGGTCATGATTGCTAGCGCCATTTCTTGCGTGAACGAACTCCTGAGATATTAACTCCGTTTCGTTGCTATCTGGTGAATGCCACTGTGCCCGCATTACGTCGACGTTGACGACTGGACCAAGCACTGCCGGCACGCCACTTAGCATCTGAAGCCGGCCATCCAAGCTCGTACGGTCTGTTCGTGGCGAAGCGAGCTACTGCGACAACGGCAGGCAGTCGTGACCAGCCTTCAGCAGCTTCGGGCACAGGTCTTTCCACTCGGCGGCGTCAGCGAACGGGCCGAAGCTCAAGCGGTGGAGCGTACCGAAGCCACCGGCCGAAACGGCGACGATCGAAGCCTCGCGGCCAGCAAGGTCGGGAGCGAGCTGCTGCTTCAATTGCGCCGCGATCGATTGCGCCTCATCGCGGCTCTTCAATTGCGCGACCTGCAGTCTGTAACGCGCGTTGCCTTTCGCCGGTGCCGAAGCTGCAGGCTCTGACGGCTGCGCAATGCTCGCGACCTTTGCCGCAGCTTTTGGCGCTGGAGCAGCAGCCGGCGTAGCCGTGCCGCTCGCGGGTTTGATTTTCTGACCCGGCGTTTTTACTTCGGTGCCAGCACTCCATGCCGAGCCTGAGACTTCGGCCCTTGGCGTAGACGCCGTTGTCGTCGCGGCCTCCGCTGTCCCGCTCGACCCACCGAACAAATTGCCAAAGAACGACCCGATGCCCGTGCTTGCCTGCGGGGTGCTTTCAGGTGCCAGCGCCAAAGTCGCCGCTGGCTTCTCCGTTGGAATGCTGCCGGTGCGCGACGAGCTGGAAGATGACCCTTGCTCCTGACCCTTCGACGCTGACGCGGCCGGCACCGGCTGCGATTTCAAGCTTTCGGCATCCGCTTGATCCGGCAGGCCGGCATCGCGATAGGCAGCGATACGATTTTGCATCGCATCTGCGCGATCGCTCTCGCTCAGTCCGTTCTTGAGCCAAAGGGCGTGGGTCAGATCTTCGATCGCCAACGCCGGCTTCGATAACTTGCGGTAGGCGATGCCGCGCTGATGATGCGCGCGTGCCATGAGCGGTGCGGGCAAGCTGCCGCCAGTCAACGCCGCAGTGAATTGCTGAACTGCCTGATCAGTCTTGCCGGTCTGCAGCGCCGCGCTGCCAGCCTCGATCTGCTGTTGTGCGACGGCTGGATCTTTCTTGACGGCCTTGGCCTGCTCAGCCGCGGGCTTCGCGTTCGGTTTTTTCTTCGCCGGCTTTGGCGCTTCCGAAGCAGCGGGTGCTGCCGTTTGCGGTGCCGGAGCTTGGCTCTGGGCGGCTGCTTGATGGGCGAACGAAGCCAGCATGCCGATCACTAATGATGACGCAGCTGCGTTTTTAAGCCCCGGTCCGATCTCCATGGCAATCGATGTGCGTCTTCCCCACGCCATCATTGTTCCCGACCTTTCAGCTCACTGATACGCCGCACCCCCTGGTTCACCCGCTCAGCTATAGTTCAACCATTTGAATGAGGCAAATCGAGGACTGTAATCTGACGATTTATCAACCGCGCGCTGGTGACTATTCCACAGTCACCGATTTCGCCAGGTTGCGCGGCTGATCCACGTCCGTGCCCATGAATACGGCGGTGTGATAGGCCATCAGCTGCACCGGCACGGCGTAGATCAGGGGACTTGTGAACGGGTGAGCATCAGGCATCTGAATATGCGCGTGGACCGGGCAACCGGCCGATCCTGATTCGGCATTCGTGACGATAATGATCTGGCCGCCGCGCGCCGCCACCTCTTGTACATTCGAGATCGTCTTCTCGAACAACTCGTCGTGCGGCGCGACCACGATCACCGGCATGTTCTCGTCGATCAGCGCAATCGGTCCGTGCTTGAGTTCGCCGGCCGCATGGCCTTCGGCATGGATGTAGGAGATTTCCTTGAGCTTCAGTGCGCCCTCGAGCGCCAGCGGATAGCTTGAGCCGCGGCCGAGGTAGAGCACATCCTTTGCCTTGCCGAGATAGTGCGCCAGCTGCTCGAACACCGCTTCCTGGCGCAGGATCGTGGTGATGTGGCGTGGCACCTCCATCAGCGCCGTCACCAGTTCCTGTTCTTGTGCGGCCGACAACGTTCCACGGGCGCGGCCAAGCGCAATCGCGAGGCACGCCAGCACCGACAATTGGCAGGTGAACGCCTTGGTCGATGCAACGCCGATTTCGGGTCCAGCGAGCGTTGGCAGCACGGCATCGGACTCGCGCGCGATCGTCGACGTCCGCACGTTGACGATGGAGGCGATGCGTTGCCCGTTCGCCCGGCAATAGCGCAGCGTTGCAAGCGTGTCGGCTGTTTCGCCCGACTGCGACACGAACACCGCCAAGCCGCCTTGGGCCAGCGGCGCTTCGCGATAGCGCAACTCGGACGCAACGTCGATCTCAACCGGGATGCGGGCGTATTTCTCGATCCAGTACTTGGCGACGAGGCCGGCGTAGTAGGCGGTACCGCATGCCGAAATGGTGACTCTGGCGACGTTCGCCAGGTCCAATCCCATGTCTGGAAAATTGACCCGGCCTTCGGCCATATCGATGTAGTTGGCGAGCGTGTGGCCGATCACCTCCGGCTGCTCGTAGATTTCCTTGGCCATGAAGTGGCGGTGATTGCCCTTGTCGACCAGCATGCTACCGGCGGCCGAGCGGATCATCGGGCGCTGGACTGGTGTACCGGCCGCATTGCGCACGTCGAGGCTATCGCGCGTGAGGATCGCCCAATCGCCATCCTCGAGGTAGGTCACGCGGTCGGTGAACGGCGCCAGCGCGATCGCGTCCGATCCCAGATACATCTCGCCGTCGCCGTGGCCGACTGCGAGTGGTGGCCCATTGCGCGCGCCGATCATCAGGTTGTCGTTGCCAGCGAAAATGATGCCTAGTGCGAACGCCCCCTGCAGGCGCGGCAACACATTCGAGACGGCCTCGATGGGGGCGACGCCGCGGCTCAATTCGCGCGTGAGAAGATGGACCACGGTTTCCGTGTCGGTCTCGGTTTCGAAGGTGTAGCCATCAGCCGTGAGCTCAGCCTTCAGCTCGCGGAAATTCTCGATGATGCCGTTATGGACGACCGATACCTTGCCGCTCATGTGCGGATGCGCGTTGCGTTCCACCGGCTTGCCGTGCGTTGCCCACCGGGTATGTCCGATGCCGCTACGGCCCTTCAGCGGCTCCTCGATCAAGCGTGCTTCGAGATTGCGCAGCTTACCTTCGGCGCGACGGCGTCCCAGATGACCATTCTCGACGGTCGCGACGCCAGCCGAATCATAGCCGCGATACTCGAGCCGCCGCAGCGCTTCGACGATGTCGGATGCGACTGCATTCTTGCCGAGAATACCAACGATGCCACACATGTTTCAAACCTCTGTCCGGACCGCTTCAGCACCTTGATAAGTGTTTCGCGGCGATATCCTCAAGTAACTCTTTTCTGGCGATTGCAACACCGCTACGCGGCGCCGGCCGCAATCGCTATCTTTCCTGGCGATTGCGACACCGCTACGCGGCGCCGGCCGCAATCGCGAAAAACTAACTTGCCTTGGCGGCCTTGCGACGGGCCATCAAGGTGCGGAATTTGCCGGCCCAGCCCTCGCGCATCTCCTGCGTGTTTCGTTCCAGCGCCAACGCATTGTCTGGTACATCCTTGGTGATCACGCTGCCCGATCCGATGAACGCGCCGGCACCGATCCGCACGGGCGCGACCAACGACGAATTGGAACCGACGAACGCGCCGTCCCCGATGTTCGTCAGCGATTTGTTGAACCCGTCATAGTTACAAAAGATCGTTCCGGCACCGATATTCGCTTTTGCTCCGACCGTGCCATCGCCGAGATAGGCGAGATGGTTGGCCTTGGCGCCGGCTGCCATGGCAACGTTCTTGACCTCGACGAAGTTGCCGATGTGAACGTCCGCGCCCAGATCTGCGCCGGGCCGCAACCGTGCAAATGGCCCGATGCGCGCGCCCTTCCCGATGCGCGCGCCCTCGATATGGCAATTGGCCTTGATCTCTGCGCCATCTTCGACGCTGACGCCCGGCCCGAAAAACACGTTCGGCTCGATAACGACATCGCGTCCGATTACAGTGTCGTGGCTAAACCACACCGTCATCGGTGCGATCAGGGTCGCGCCATCTGCCATAACGGCAGAACGCCGGCGGCGCTGCCAGATCGCCTCCGCCTCGGCAAGTTGATCGCGCGCATTGACGCCCAGCACCTCGTTCTCCGTGCACACCACGACGGCGGCTCGCAGCCCCCGGTCACGGGCGATCTCGACTGCATCGGTGAGATAGTACTCGCCTTTGGCATTGGCATTGCCGATGGCATCAAGGATAGAAAGTAGGTCCGGGCAACGGAAGGCGAGTACACCCGAGTTGCATAGGGTAATCTTGCGTTCTTCTTCGCTGGCCTCCCGGTCTTCGCGGATCGACAGCAGCGCGCCGTCGTTAGCGGTGATGAGGCGTCCATAGCCAGTGGGGTCGGCCGCGTTGAAGCCCAGCACAGCAACCCCCGCCCCCGCGTCCAGCGCGTGCCTTAGCCGCGCGATCGTCTCAGAGCGGATCAACGGCGTGTCCGCGTAAAGCACGATCGTGTCGCCCTGATGCGCCGAAATCGCAGAACGGGCGGCGAGCACTGCATCGGCGGTGCCGCGCTGTTCGGCTTGTATGAACACATTCGACTTCGGCGCATGGCGGCGCGCTTCCTTGGCGACATCGTCCATCCCCGGTCCCGCCACGACGACGGGGGCCTCGCAGCCGCTCTGCTGCGCCAGTCTCAGAACGTGCCCGAGCATCGAAAGACCAGCAACGCGGTGCAAAACCTTCGGCGTCGCCGATTTCATCCGCGTGCCCTTACCGGCCGCAAGAACGATGGCTTGGAAGGGCATTGTTTGCATGTATCAGCCTCGTTGACCGCTCGATGATGATGATCGATAGAGAACCGGTGTGGCAAGATCCATGCCGTGGTTTGCCGCAACCGCCCCCGCCGGCTGTTTCGTAGACGCAGCCGCGCCACTGTCCACAGACGCAGGCTTCGATACATCCACCGGATGTTGACGGCGCAGCCCCGGTCTCCAAACACTCCCTACACCAAACAATCGATTCGCAGCGGAGTGGACGTGATGACGATGGCCTCGACCAATACCCGGCCGCGGCCAAGTGGCCAATTCGCGAAACTGTACGCCGGTTCGTGGACCGTGCTCGCACTGCTCGCTCTGGCATACATGATCACGCTGGCTACCAATCCGAGCATCCTCGGCAACTGGACCCCGGAGCGCTCTTCCCCCGAAAACAATGAAGGCCAGCGCGCCGCTGCCCGCTTTGCGACAGATCTGTCAGGTTTCAAGCAATCGTTTGCCGACATCCAGCGTGAGTTGGCATCGCTGAATACATCTGTGCTGTCGGGCGCTTCGCGTGACACGGAAATGCTGGCGCGCATCAGCGTTCTCGAGGAGCGCGTGAGACCGCGGGCTATCGTCGAAGCGGCAGCGCCGGCCGCGCCTCCGTCACCGAAGACGGCAATACAGCGCCAAGCCGAGGCGCGCGCGCAGAAGATCGCCGATAAGGCAGCAGCCCTCGCGGCTCCACCGGCGCCGGCCGCCGCCGAAGCACCTCCCGCAACGCCGGAAGCCGCACAGTCGCGCTTTGTCGTCCTTAACGCGCCGGTTCCCCCGGCGAGTCCGATTGCCACGGGGAGCATCCAGGCACCGCCCGCGCAAGGCGTGCCCGCCCCGCCTACCGCATCAAACGCTTCTGTCGCCTTCGGACCTGGCGCAATCAAAGCCGCGGTCTCCTCGGGACCGGCTGGCGTAGAGATTGCCAGCGGACCCTCGCTCGATGCATTGCGCCTCAATTGGAGCATGCTCGCCGAGCGTCACGCCCCGCAACTCAAGAACCTTGAAGCGCGCTACACCAGCGCCGGCGAAGGCCAGCCTTATCAGTTGGTCGCTGGTCCCGTCAGCTCGGCCGACGAAGCCAAGCGCGTCTGCGCCCAACTGCAAGCCAAGCGCGTCGCCTGCCGCGTAACGGGATTTGGCGGCAATGCGCTGTAGGGAGCGGGACGACGGGGACGGTAAGCGGTTCGCGCTGCATTGCCGTTTTGCGCTTCTGGTGGCTGTTTGGCCACGCTCCATTCGCCCGGCCATATTCCTGCGGACCCGCAGTCTTTGTTCGAAATCGGATCTCGAATAGCGATGGCATCACGATGATCAGAGATTTCCTGGGAGGCGAATCTAAATCAGCGTTCCTGGTTCGATCAATTCTGGCGACCGTGTTGCTTGCGTTGTGTCTGCCGCTTTATCCATTCGGGCCGATGCTGATGGCAGGTCTTGTTGCGTCAACGATTGCCTGGGCTGCATCGTCGAATTTAAGTTCGACGACCGATGCTAAGAGTGAGAAGTATGTCTGGCAGTTGTTCTTGGCGACGGCCGGCGTCACGGGAGTGGGTCAACTTCTCGCTGCGGGTTACGGCCCTCCTATGCTATCTACGGCTTACCAAGACTTGCTGGCAACACTGGTGGAAAAGTACGGCGCTAGTTCGTGCATCCAACGTCAAGCGGCCCAGCTCAAAGCTGCGCGCCTTCAACAATCCGTGCCACAGTTTCTGCACTTTACCATTATCAGTCCTTACATTCCGCCCGTGATCGCCCTTTTGCTTCGACCAAACCTCCTAGCGAACGCAGGCGAGGACACTCGCTGGATGCGCGTGGTCCACGACGGCACGTGGCGGTGGCACGTCATTGCCCTAATCGCATTCGTCAGCACCGGTTATCTGGTCATTATAAGCAGTCTTTTCCTATGCGGTTCTAATTGGGGAGATGTTCAACCGTTAATCGCCGACTTCTACTATCAGGCGAAGTATGGTCTGACTTTTTTTTCCTATTCTATTCCGTTTATGGCGTGCGTCCTCGTAGTTGGTTATCAGTCTGCCACAAGTTCTCTGAAGCTCACCCGCCATATTGCAGCCTCAGGCAACACTTCCAGCCCAACCTCACCAAGTAAGGAATAGCGAAATGGCCGATCTTGCAGTCAATGTGGTGTCGTTCTGCG
>JANOOW010000084.1:0-2456 GCA_031421555.1 Hyphomicrobiaceae bacterium
GAGATCGACGAAGTGTGGATGTTCACCGGCGAGTTGTTCGCGTTGGATGCCGTCGATAAGGCGATGATCGAGGCCGGAGCCGGCGTCGGCCGTGCCGCGCTCAAACCGGATTGGGACACGGCCATCGATGCGGTGTTCGCGGAAGCGACGCTGGTTCGTCCGCGCGATGGATGGATGATCTCGGGCGGTCGCAGTGGTGTTCATACCGAGCACCTAGGGCCGATGTTGGCGGTCATGCAATCGCTGCCACGCACCTATCCGGGGGCCAAGTGGTGATGACCGGCACGAGCCAGATCGAATGCGATGCCGAACTACTCGACAGGGCCCGCGCCGTGCTGGATCGCGTTACCGATCCCGAGCTGCCATTTCTCAACCTTCGCGAGATGGGCATACTGCGTGCCCTGACGTTGAATGGCGACAGGCTCGACGTGGCAATCACGCCGACCTACTCGGGCTGCCCGGCGATGGATGTCATCGCGATCGACGTTGAGACCGCGCTTACCAAAGCCGGTTTCAAAAACTTTCACGTCACCCGCGTTTTGTCGCCGGCGTGGACGACGGATTGGATGAGTGCCGATGCGCGCGAAAAGCTTCGCGCCAACGGCATTGCACCGCCCGAAAAGGCATCCGGCAAACGCGCGCTGTTTTCGCAAATTGAGACCCAATGCCCAAGGTGCGGTTCCCCCGACACTGAGCGCGTCAGCGAGTTCGGCTCGACAGCCTGCAAGGCGCATTACCGCTGCTTGTCGTGCCAGGAGCCATTCGAGTACTTCAAATGCATTTGAACGCGGCGAACCAGCGGCGATGAAAGACCAGTTCAATGCATTGACGATCGCCGCGGTCCGTCGCGAAACAGCGGATGCGATATCGTTCGCTCTGCGTGTGCCAGAGGCAGTACGTGAAGCCTATCGGTTCAAACCAGGGCAACACCTCGCCGTCCGCGGTATGCTCGGCGGAGAGGAAGTCCGCCGCACCTATTCGATTTGCTCCGGCCCCGGCGATCGCGATTTGTGGATTACCGTGAAGCGCGTCGATGGCGGGCTCTTTTCCGGCCATGCGCATTCTGCATTTGCAATCAACGCGCAAGTTGAGGCATCGCCGCCTGCCGGACGGTTCGCACTGCCTGTCAACGAGATGGGCGAAAAGCGCACCTACCTCGCGATTGCGGCCGGCAGCGGCATCACACCGGTCATGGCGATGATCCGCCACGCGCTGGCAGCGGAGCCGCAAGGCCGTTTCATCCTGATTTATGGCAACCGGTCGTTTGACGGCATCATCTTCCGTGAAGCCCTGCAGGATCTGAAAGACAGCCACCTCGACCGCTTGACGGTATGCCACGTGCTCAGCCGCGACCCGGATGCCGATGTGCCGCTGCTAGCTGGCCGTATCGACGGCGAAAAGATCCGGCAGTTGATGCCGGCGCTGCTGCCATTGGCCGAAGTGGATCACGTGTTTCTTTGCGGCCCCGGCAGCCTGATCAAGGATGCGCGCGATACACTGCTCGAGATGGGACTGCCAAGAGAGAAAATCCACTTCGAATACTTTCGCGCCGGCCCAGAAATGGCGCAGCGGCGCGTTACCGCCAAGCCGTCCGCTGCCGAAGCCGGTGCCGAAGGTGCGGAAGCAGTGTTGATCATCGATGGCGCACGGCATTCGATCCGCGTCGAACCCGGCCTGCACATTGTCGACGCCGCGTTGGCCGCCGGCATTCGCGTGCCGTACTCCTGCAAAGGCGGGATGTGCTGCACGTGCCGCGCAAAGGTGATCGAGGGCACGTTGCAGATGGATCGCAATTTTTCGCTCGAGCCATGGGAAATTGAAGCGGGCTACATCCTCACCTGCCAAGCGCAACCCACCAGCGATCGCGTGGTGCTCGACTACGACCAGATGTGAGATGCCGGTCCGCACTTACTGACCTACAACTCGGCGTTCGCACTGGCTGAAGTTTGTACTTCGTAGGTCGGGTAGAGCAATTTGCGAGACCCGACATCCACGGGTGGTGCCCGAAAGTGTCGGGTCTCGTACCTCTACCCGACCTACGGTTCGGAGTTTTTCCGCCACTACCCTTTCGGGCGCTTGTCGATGATGCGCTTGGCCTTGCCTAAAGAACGTTCGATTGCGTTTGCGTCGATCACGCTGACCTTCGCCGTGACGCCGATCGTATCTTTGATGCGTTGCCCCAGATGCGTAGCTGAGCGAGCACGCGCATCGGGCGTATCCACATCGGGCCTGATCTCGACCATCACTTCCATCTCGTCCATGCGGCCGTCGCGCGTAAGGACGATCTGGTAATGGGCGGACAACGGCTCGATCTTCAAAAGCAACTCTTCGACCTGAGTAGGGAAAACGTTGATTCCACGAACGACCATCATGTCGTCGGATCGTCCCGTAACTTTTTCCATCCGCCGCATCGATCGCGCGGTACCCGGCAACAACCGCGAGAGATCGCGCGTGCG
>JANOOW010000085.1:0-3811 GCA_031421555.1 Hyphomicrobiaceae bacterium
CGCGAGCACGGTCGAGCTTCTCCTGCAGATCGGAGGCGCCGCAAAGTTCCGCTTGAACCAGCCTGCGGATTTCATCGCGTGCGGGGAGCGCGCCGATCACCTTTGGATCGAGCACGGCGTCCAGCAGACGGCGGCGGCGGCTCAAGATGCTCGCCAATCGTGGTGCCGATCCCATGATCTGGGCAACCAGCTGCAGAAGCTTGGGATTGGCGCGCAGCAAACCGAACAACTGTACACCAGCGGGCAGCTCCGCGAGAAACCGGTCGAAACTTGCGAATGCCGCATCTGGATTTGCCGTTTGCGCCAGTGCTCCGATCAGCAATGGTTGCACGACGGTCAAGCGTTCACGCGCTGCAGCCGATGAGATCGCCCGGTAGCGCCCGTGGTGCCAACCGCGCACGATGGCGATCACTTGCGATGGTTGGGAGTATCCCATACGCCCAAGCGCTTCGACGGTTGCCGGATCGTCGGCTTCGCCCGCGAAAACCATATTGACATCGCCGGCGGTCAGCTCCGGACTATCCTCGAACAAGGCGGCATAGTGACCTTGTACCGTCGCCAGCCGTCCGATCAACGCATCCGAAAGTGCAGCTGTGGTCTCGAAACCGGCGAAACGGGCGAACCGGTCCAAACGGTCACCGTCCGGCGGCAGCTCGTGCGTCTGCTCATCATTGACCATCTGCAACCGATGCTCGATGCCGCGCAGAAACTCGTAAGCTTCGGTCAGTTCGTCGCGTACCGGATCGGCAATCCACTTGCGGACAGCCAAGCAGGCCAGCGCATCAAGGGTCGCTGGGATGCGGAGGTCCGGTTGGCGCCCGCCGGCAATCAGTTGCTGCGTCTGCGCGAAGAACTCGATCTCGCGGATGCCGCCTCGTCCGACCTTGATGTTGTGGCCACCGACGGCAATTTGTCCGAACCCCCTGAACGCATGGATCTGCCGCTTCATCGCGTGGATGTCGGCGATCGCGGCATAATCGAGATACTTGCGCCAGATGTAAGGAGACAGGTCGCGCAGGAACGCTGATCCAGCGTCGGTATCGCCAGCCACCGGGCGCGCTTTGATCATCGCCGCGCGCTCCCAATTCTGGCCAAAGCTTTCGTAGTACTGCATTGCAGCGGTGGTCGAGAGGGCGACCTGGGTGGCGCCCGGGTCGGGCCGCAATCGCAGATCGGTGCGGAAGACGTAACCGTCGCCTGTGCGCTCCTGCATGAAGCGGACGACCTCGCGCGTCATGCGGATGAAAAACAGCGGCGCCTCCAGGCCAGGCTTCAGCCTCGTCTTGGCCGGGTCGTAAAAGACGATCAGATCGATGTCGCTCGAGTAGTTGAGTTCGAACGTGCCGTACTTGCCCATCCCCAGGACGATATAGCCGGAAGATTTTTCAGGCTCAGGGTCACCTGGATCAGCGAGCCATTCACCGCGCGCAACTGCCTGCGAAAACAGAAAACGCAAGGTTGCGGCCAGCGTTGCGTCGGCGGTTCGTGTGAGCACGTTTGTGACCGTCATCACCGGCCAACCGCCACCGAGGTCGGCGAGCGCGGTCAAGAGTGCAACGTTGGTTTTGAAAACGCGCAGCAAACTCATCAGCTGTGAGGCACTCGTGGCTGTCGCAGTTTGTGCTGCCAGATCGGCGCGCCATTCTTCGAACAGCACTTCGGGCGCGTGCGATAGTATCGAGACGACGCGCTGCGGATCACGTGACAGCAAACTACCGAGATAGGGCGAGCCCTCGAAGACGCCAAGCAGCAGTGAACGGACGGCCGGCTCATCGAACACCTGCGGATCATCGACGCTGGCACGAAGGTCGGTTAGCCGCGACATCGCCGCCTCGACGCCATCGCCTGATTGCGGGTGGGCAGCCAAACGTTGCCAGAGCGGAGCGCCGCTGAACTCGATCATCGCGCGCCCTCCTGGCCACCAATCGAGGCTGGCAGTGCGATCACGATCCGCAAACCGGGCGCGTTGTCCTCCATCACCAGCCGGCCGCCATGCAGGTGCGCAACGGCGGCAACGAGGCTCAGTCCAAGACCCGTGCCGGGCCTGGTACGGCTCTGATCCAGCCGAACGAAGCGCTTGGCGACGCGTGCGCGATCGTCCGGGGCAATACCGTGGCCGCGATCGCCGACTGAAATGCGGATCTCCTTTTCGTCTGCATCGAGAGCGATGCTGATTTCGGCATCGCGCCCGGCCGGTGGTGCACCATACTTGATCGCATTATCGATGAGATTTGCGATCGCCTGTCCGATCAATTGCCGGTTTGCCCGCACAAGCACCGGTCGACCCGCGACGTTGTTCAGCCGCAACCCCGCTTCGTCGGCAACCGGTTCATAAAGCTCGACGACATCATGCATCAAGGTGGTGAGGTCGAACGTCTCCGCACTATTTTCTACTGCGCCAGCTTCCAGCCGCGCGATCAGCAAAAGCGCGTTGAAGGTCTGTATAATGGCGTCCGCATCTTCGATGACGCGAGCGAGCCCTTCGGCATGTGCTAGGTCATCGGCATTTCGCATCGCAGCTTCAGCACGGCTGCGCAGACGGCTCAGCGGTGTCTTCAAGTCATGCGCGATGTTGTCGGACACTTCGCGCATTGCGCTCACCAGTTGCTCGATACGATCGAGCATGCTGTTGAGATTGGCGGCGAGATCGTCGAACTCGTCATCGGCACCCGACAACGGAATGCGCCGGGACAAGTCTCCAGCGATGATCGTCCGGCCGGTGTCGGTGATCTGCGTCACGCGCGCCAGCATCAACCGGCTTGCAAACAAACCGCCTGCCAAACCAGTAAGGCTGAGCAGCCCGAAGCCGATCAAGAACAGTTGCCGGATGCGATCGATCAACCGGCTTTGATCGGCAAGGTCGCGCGCGACAAGCAACCGGGTACCGCCGGGAAGCATCGCTGGAATACCAACCGCCGACTGGCCGCTTGGGCCAGCACCGTACGTAAACGTTCCGCCTTGCGGTTTATCGGCTAGTTCGGCTGGCCACCGCTCCAGATTGCCAGCGAGCCGCTCACCAGCGGCATCGAGCAAAAGCAGGAGCGATGCGCCGGGCTCAGGCGCCTTCGATCTGGCCCCGACCGCCGCCGTCAAGGCTTGCGGTCCACTGGCGCGCCACACGTCCTCGAGTGCAGCGCGGTCTTGCGAAAGGTTTCGCAAGACCTGGGCCGTCAGGAGGTTGTTGGTCTGCCAGAACAAGATCCCAACGACGATGGCCGCAGTCGTCACGAAGCCTGCAACCACCAGAGCGGTGATGCGAAACGCCGAAGTGGCGAGCAGACGGGTCCGCGCGCCCGATCGCTCCGTGCTGAGAGCTGGTGCCGTCAGGGCTGTCGATTGTTCAGACAGAGCCATCACGCAACATGTATCCGGCACCCCGCACCGTGTGCAACAAAGGCCGCTCGAACCCCTTGTCGATTTTGCCCCGCAGGCGGGACACGTGCACATCGATCACGTTGGTCTGCGGATCGAAGTGATAATCCCAGACGTTTTCCAATAGCATCGTGCGGGTCACGACCTGGCCGGCGTTCCGCATCATGTACTCGAGCAAACGGTATTCGCGCGGCTGCAAGACGAGTGGCTCGCCCGCCCGTGTGACCCGATGCGCAAGTCTATCGATAACCAGATCGCCGACCTGATAGCGCGTCTGGGTTTCCTGCGGTTCACTTCGCCGGACCAAGGCTTCGATACGTGCGAGCAGCTCCGTGAAGGCATAAGGTTTGGTCAGGTAATCATCGCCGCCAGCCTTCAGTCCCTTCACGCGATCGTCGACGGCTCCCAATGCTGACAAGAACAACACCGGCGTCCGATC
>JANOOW010000086.1:0-4730 GCA_031421555.1 Hyphomicrobiaceae bacterium
CGACGGCTCTTCGGTTTGCCGAAGCCCATGCACATAATCGAATATCAGGACGTCTGGGCGCTCGTCATTTTCGATGGCCTGCGACAAAGTTGAAAACTCGACGTCGGAACTGAACTATTGAGCGAACGTGGGTCGTTCACGGCGCGCCGACAGTCGCGCTCCTGAAACTCCAACGCGCGATTTTGCGCCGATCGGCGACAACCAGTTTGCGAAATATGCGTATGGCGAGATCGTTCAAGTCCATTCATACGAACTGGCACAAGATCCATCAGCTGGTCTTGCTTAAGGTTTTGCGGTTGCGGCGAGCGGTAGGCAAGCCGGCCCAACCGCATCAAACGTCTTATAGGTCAGGATAAATTCCTGATGTCCCAAAGCCTCAGAGACGGTCAGTTCTCCTGCAGCCACGGCAAGCGTGAGCGCGAAAATTTCATTCCCCACCTCGTCGAGACCAGCTTCCTGTCGTAAAATCCTGCCCGCGTTGACATCCATGTCCTCGGCAAGCCGGTCATATGTTTCAGGGTTGGCACAAATTTTGATGACCGGGGAAATCGCTGAACCGACAACCGAACCCCGGCCCGTCGTAAACAAGATGAGATGGCATCCCGACGCGATCATCTCGACGATCTCGGCATTGTCGGCGATGTTGGGGAAGCCAAAGCGTACTTCACCGTCGGGGACGACATCCATCAAGTATAGCCCCGGCGCGGGCGGAATGTCCCCCGGCTTGATCAGCCCCGAAATCGGTGAACGGCCCGATTTCGAATAGGCACCGAGCGATTTTTCTTCCTGCGTGCTCAATCCGCCTTCAGCATTGCCGGGCGCGAAGCTGCCATAGCCCAATGTCGCATAATAGCGTTCGGCTTTCGCAACGGCCGCCTCAATCTCGCGCCCCAGTTCAGGCGTAATCGCTCGGCTTGCCATGATCTGCTCGCATCCGATCAACTCGCCGGTCTCCTCGAACATGCAAGTCGCCCCCGCTTTGATCAGGTCGTCAAAGCAGCGCCCGACCGCCGGATTGGCGGTAATACCGCTCGTGCCGTCGGACCCGCCGCAGATCGTTCCGACGACAAGTTCGTCGACGCGCATACCTACCCGCGGTGCCGCATCGGCATGCGCCTTGATCTTTTTGATCGCTGCCAACCCCGCCTCGATTGTCGCACGCGTTCCGCCAGCCTCCTGGATGACGAGCCGCTCAACCGGCCGACCGCTTACAGCGATCTCCGAGAGCAGACCATCACGATCGAACCCCTCGCAGCCGAGGGAAACAATCAGAACCCCGCCGATATTCGGGTGCGTCGCAATTCGGCACATAGTTTGGAAAGCATAGCTATTTGGATAGCAGCCCGGAAACCCCACAAGTTGGACCGCAGGGTCATCGGCTTTGTTGACTATCATCCGCGCCACATGGTGGGCGCATTCGACGAGATAAATCACCAAGACAGCATTGCGGATGCCCTTACGGCCATCGGCGCGCAGGTATCCATCGAAAACCTGCGAATCGGACATCATTCGCCTCCTACTTTGTGGACTGCATCGCGCCCGTGTGCCGGCAGGTAATCGCTGGCCAGGTTGTGGCCGTGGACATGGTCACCGACCTTTGCAGCGGCTGTCATCGTGCCGATTGGAAACCCGTAACGAAAAACCTTGTCGCCTACTGACAGCGCCACGCGAGCGATCTTGTGCCCCATGGATACAGATTGGGGCAGCGTCACTACCGCTCCTTCGATCTCGACCGGCGTGCCGCTGGCCACGGACTTTACGCAGATCAAGATATTGTCATTGGGGTCAAGTAGTAGAAAGCGTCTTTGGAAGTCCTCGACAGTGCTCGGAGGCGTGCCTTCCATCATCGGGATCCGCCTTCCTCCATTTTTCGAAAAGGACTGCCGGTCGATTTCAATATGCGTCTCAAGCCTGCCAATCCTTAATCAACGCGCCGTGAGGGCCGTTCCACCATATATCGGTCAAGTGCTCGCCCCATCTAGCCCCGCTTGGCGCTGATGCTAGCCTGACAGTATCTTCACATCTTTCTCCCTAATTGTCAAATATAAAAGTAGCTGTCATATTTGACAATTGCGGTAAATTGCAGGAGATTAGGACAGATGTTGGGCGTGTGTTTCAACGATGGATGATAGGACGTAGGATGGGCCGATTGGCTGGCAAATGTGCGGTAGTTTCGGCCGCGGCGCAGGGAATTGGCCGCGCATCGGCCGAACTTTTTGCCCGGGAAGGCGCAAAAGTCTTTGCCGTCGACATCGATGCCGTCACCCTAGCGCAGCTTGAGGACTGCGAAACTCGGGTGATCGACCTACTCGATAGCAACGCAATCGCTGCGCTCTCTGCGGATATCGGCCAAATCGATATATTGTTCAATTGCGCGGGCTATGTCGATTCCGGAACACTGCTCGACACTACCGACCGCGGCTATGACCTGTCCTTCAACCTCAACGTCAAATCGATGGTTCAGATGATCCGCGCCTTTCTTCCGAAAATGATAGCTGGCGGCGGCGGATCAATCATAAACATGGCATCGGTTGCTGGCCCCACGATCGGCGTAGCCAACCGGTTCGCCTATTGCGCGTCCAAGGCAGCTGTCGCAGGGCTCTCGCGCTCGGTTGCGGTTGATTACATTGCCGACGGCATTCGCTGCAACGTCATCTGCCCCGGAACGGTGCAGTCGCCGTCACTCGACGCCCGCCTCGCAGCGACCGGCGACGAAGTTACGGCACGCAAGGCGTTCATTGCGCGCCAGCCGATGGGACGGATTGGCACGACCGCCGAAATCGCTGCGCTGGCGCTTTACCTCGCCTCCGACGAGAGCGCCTACACCACCGGAGCACTGCACATCGTCGACGGCGGCTGGAGCATGGCGTGATAATAGCGTCCGCCGCTGATTTCCGGGATGCGGCACGACGGCGCATCCCTCGCTTCCTGTTCGATTACGCCGACGGTGGTGCATATGCTGAAGAAACATTGCGCCGCAACGTCAGCGACCTTTCCGAAATCGCATTGCGCCAGCGGGTTCTAAAGGATGTCGCGTCGATCAATCTCAACACGACGCTATTCGGCCGCGAGATCGCTTTGCCCGTCGTGCTTGGACCGGTCGGCATCGGCGGTATGTATGCCCGTCGCGGTGAATTGCAGGCGGCGCGGGCGGCAAAAGCGGCCGGCATACCCACCTGTCTGTCGACTGTATCGATTTGCTCGATCGAAGAGGTCGCAAAGGTCGCCGATCCCTTCTGGTTTCAACTCTATGTCATCCGCGACCGCGCTTTTATGAGGGACCTTATCGCCACTGCAAAGGCTGCGGGCGCCGAAGCATTGGTGTTCACGGTCGACATGCCGGTTCCCGGCGCGCGCTATCGCGACGCCCACTCGGGAATGTCGGGGCCGCACGCACCACTACGCCGCGTACTGCAGGCAATCGGAAAACCCCGTTGGGCGTGGGACGTTGGGCTCTTCGGCCGGCCGCACACACTAGGAAATCTGAAACCTGTTCTCGGCGACAAGAGCGGACTCAATGATTACATGGGCTGGCTCGCCGCCAATTTCGATCCATCGATTCAGTGGAAGGACCTTGATTGGATTCGCTCCGAATGGGGCGGCCCGCTGATTATCAAAGGCATTCTCGACCCCGATGATGCAATCGAGGCGGCTGTTATCGGTGCCGATGGTATCATCGTATCGAACCACGGCGGGCGCCAGCTCGATGGCGCGCTCTCGACCGCGCGGGCGCTCCCCGGCGTCGTCGATGCGGTTGGCGATAGACTAACGGTAATGGCCGATGGCGGGATACGCAGCGGCCTCGACGTCGTGCGAATGCTCGGGCTGGGCGCAAAAGCTGTGCTTCTTGGCCGCGCATGGATATATGCACTGGCCGCCGAGGGCGAGGCAGGGGTCTCAAAGCTGCTCGAGCAGATTGCGAAGGAAATGACAGTCGCAATGACACTGACCGGGGTCAACCGGATCAGTGCAATCGACGCCAATATTCTCGTAGACCATATGGCGCGATGAGCCGCAGGATATGTCTCGCGCTCGATCTGGTGAACGACGCCGAACTGATCGCCAGTTATGAGGCGGCACACGCGCCGGGTGCGGTATGGTCCGATATTATAACAGGAATCCGGCAGGCCGGATATGAATCCATGGAAATCTGGCGGACTGGGGATCGACTCTTCATGGTTGCCGAGGTCGCTGACGATTGGCCGCGGACAATCCCGGCCGAGATTTTGGCTGTCGATGCGCAATGGCAACATATGATGGACCGGTTTCAAAAACGGCTTCCGCACGGCGAGCCCGACGAAAAATGGACCGCAATGACGCAAATCTTCTCACTCGACGAACAATAGGGAAATCTAATGAAACTCTGCCGCTATGGCGCCCCCGGCGTCGAAAAGCCTGGTCTCATCGACACCGACGGCTGCATCCGCGACCTCAGCGGCCATCTGGCTGATATTGGCGGTGAAACGATCGGCGAGCATGGTCTCGCCATGATCGCCGCGATTAATCCTGCGTCGCTTCCGTTGGTAAAGGGGGAGGTACGTTATGGCCCATGCGTCAAAGGCACGCACCATTTCGTTGCAATCGGGCTTAATTATGCCGATCACGCCGCCGAATCGAACCTACCTATCCCCAATGAACCAGTCGTGTTCAACAAATGGGTGAGTTGTATCCAGGGACCTAACGATCCGGTCACAATTCCAAAGGGCTCGCTGAAGACCGACTGGGAAGTC
>JANOOW010000087.1:0-3766 GCA_031421555.1 Hyphomicrobiaceae bacterium
CTGCCGGAGTGCCGCGCCGTTGGCATCGAGATCACGCGTAGCCGCGCTAGGCCTTGAACCGTTCGATGAGCCTTGCAGCCACCCGGCTGAAACTTTCTCATCGCCACAATCTCTCCTGGAATTGCCCCCACTCGTGCCCCAAACGGGGTTCATCGTTGTGTCTCGCTGTTGGGGGTTCAGACGACCGCGTAAACGCATCGTTAAGGTTAAGACGATAGGCCATCAGATTGACGGCTTGATGCGTGAGCGCCGTCCCTGTGTTTGTAACTAGTCCGGGTGTCATCATGATCAAGCGCTTGGGAGCTATTTCGCTCCTTTCACTCCTATGCGCAGGCGGCGCGGCACAGGCGGCCGGATTGCCCGCGGTCAAGGCCAGCGACAAGAACCACGTGCCGGCGTGCGCCACGCCAGGCCGGTTGATGGCCTACATCAAGGAACGCAACCCGAAGCTCGACCCACGATTCGATACGATCGCAGCAGACTACATGCGCGTTGGCCAAGAACTTCGAATTCGTTGGGACTATGCGTTCTTCCAGATGATCGTCGAGACGGGCAGTTTGTCCTTCAAGAGTGAAGGCCGGTCCGGCGACGTCGCAGCAAAACAGAACAATTTCGCGGGTCTCGGCGCCACCGGCAAGGGCGAGCGCGGCGAAAGCTTCCCCGATGTAACCACAGGCGTGACGGCCCACCTGCAGCACCTCTTGATGTATGCGGGCGAAAAGGTCGCCGACCCCGTCGCCGAGCGCACGCGCAAGGTGCAAGAATGGGGCGTGCTGACGTCTTGGCAAAAAGGCATCAAACACCCGATCACGTTTGCCGATCTGACGCGCAAGTGGGCGCCGGGCGCCGGCGACTACGGCAGCAACATCGAAGCCTCGGCCCGCCGGTTCTACGACGATATTTGCAACAAGCCCGACCCGGCTTCGCAACTGATGGCCGTCGATACAAAGGCGGAGCCGAAGACGGAAAAGGTCGCCACTCAAGCGTCCGTTACGGAGAAGGTCTCGGGCGCAGAATTGGCCCGCCGCGCGATCGCCGAGGCACGTAACGACAGTAGCACGAAGCGCACGTCGCTCGGCGCCGGCAACATTGCCAAAGCCGCTCAGCCAGCGCTCGAAGCCGAGGCAGCGCCAGCGGCCGCATCCATGCAGCCGGCAATCAACATTTTGAATGCACCCAAGCCCGAAGTGCCGGAGAAAGCAGCACCTGAGAAGCCAGCCCCGGTTCAGCAGGCAGCAGCCGGCGGGCTAGGCAAATCCGCCGTGCCAACGGCTGGCAAGTGCCGCGTTTGGCAAGCGAGCTACGGCGGGCAGAAAGCCATCATCATCCGTTCGAAGAGTGAGGGCTTTGTAAACTACACCGTGCTCGATGTGAACGAAGGCGTCGAGAAGCGCGAGGCGGAAGCTTACATCCAGGCCTACGCGAAGGGTGGCGAGGCAGTTGGCGAGTTCGGCTCGCAGAACCAAGCCCTCGACAAGGCATTCGACCTCTGCCCCGAGGGCTGATGGAAGTTGCGCCTGCTGGGATAGACAATGGGGGTTTCCACATTGCGCCTACTTGAACGTCTTCGGTCATGGCTTATGACATCTGCGTTTTCGTTGACTGCAGTTCTGGTGGCGACAGCCGCTGCCAGCGCGGCACCGCCCGCGATCCGGACCAGCGATCAAAATCGCGTGCCCGCATGCGTGACGCCAGATCGCCTGATGGCGTTTCTCAAAGACCGCAATCCAAAGCTCGACACCCGCCTGGAAGATATCGCTACATGGTACAAGACCCATGGCGAGAAGTGGCGTGTTCGCTGGGACTACGCGTTCTACCAGATGATCATCGAGACCAACTACCTGTCCTACCGCACCGGTCGCGGCAGCTGGGGCGATGTCAACCCGAAGCAGAATAATTTCGCTGGCATCGGCACCACGGGTGGCGGTGTGCCCGGAGACGGTTACAAGGATGTATCGACCGGCGTACTGGCGCAGATCCAACATCTCGTCGCCTACTCCGGTGAGCGCCTGGACAGTCCGGTTGCGCCCCGTACGCAGCTCCGGCAGGACGACATCATCGCGGTCTCGGCGCGGTTGAAGCGCAACGTTACCTTCGGCGATCTCGCCGGCCGGTGGGCGGTGGACAGACGATATGCACACTCGATCGAATCCATTGCCGACCGCTTCCGTTCGGCACATTGTACCGGCCGCAGCCCAATTCCAGATGCGCCGGTCGAAGCGGCTGTTTCGAAGAGCCCTCCTAAGCTCGCGCGCGAGCCGGTACAGGTGGCGTTTCGCCAGCGAGGAGCGCTCGGCGGTTCAGCGCTACCTCAGGCTGCCGCACCGCAACCGCTGGCTAAACTGGCGGCGTGCAAGGTGCATGTGGCGAGCTATGTCGGCCGGAGTGGAGCCAGCAAGGCACTGTTGATCAAGACCGAAGTCGAGAACGAAGTGCATTACACCGCGCTGCAGGTGCTCGACGGCTTCGAACGCTCGATGGCGGAGAGTTTCATCAAGACCCGGGCTCCAGGCGGCGCAATGGTGGAGAAGTTCGACACCAATGATGGCGCCCTGTCGCGCGCCTACGAACTGTGCCCGTCCGCCCGCTGACGAAGTTGCTCTTACTAGCCTCGCCTGACCGTCAGCGCGACACCGGCCACGGTGATCGCCATGCCGCCCATCTGCACCATCGTCAGCGTTTCGCCGAACAGCAAATAGGCCTCGACCGCGACCGTGATCGGCACCAGGTAGATGAGGTTTGCAGCCTTCGACACCGCGCCGCCGCGCACGAGCATGAGGAACAACGCGCCAGCACCGATCGACAGCGCGATGACCGACCACGCCAGTACAGCCAGCGTCACCCAGTTCCACTCGAGCCGCATATCCTCGGTGAGGATTGCTAATGGCAAGGTGGCTGCGAGCGCGCACAGCAACTGGATCGGCGTCAGCGCCCGCAGATCGCAGGTCGCGAGGAACTTCTTCTGGTGGATCGACGCGAGCGTAAACGTCACCATCCCCAGCACGTTGAAGCTGAGCGCCACGCTGATTTCGGACAAGTCGGCTGGCGCCACTCCGGCGAGCTTCGGTTGGAGCACAAGCGCGATACCGGCACTGGCGAGCGAGATGCCTATCCACTGCAGCCATGAGATGCGCTCATTGAGAAAGATCGGGGCGAGCAGTGCTGTCAGAAGAGGTTGCACGGCCGCGATCAAACCCGACACACCGGCCGGCACACCATGTCCGATCGCGTACCAAACGCCGGCGAAATAGAACCCGACGCCGAATACGCCGGAAATGGTCATGTGCCCGAACTCAGCTGCGCTCGACGGCCATCGGGCGCCCGATGCGAAGGCGTAGGTCACTAGGAGAAAGGCGGCCGCGGCAAAGCGGACGCACAGGAATGTCAGCGGATCCGCGTACGGCGTAATTGCGCGGGCAACGATCCATCCCGTCGACCACAGGAAAACAAACAGCGCGGGGGCAATCCGCAAAAGCAGAGGCGACGTTGAGGGCATGAACCGGGTTGGTTGAAGGTGTGCGGCCAGAATGGAGATTGCTGCCGAAGTATCGCACGCCTCTGCGATTCGCTGGCGCTCGCCGAATGCGCACCCCCACCCCGCTCGCCGCATGGCGTGACTTGCCTACTGGCTACTGCCGAGCCGTGAGCGTACACGCAAAAATGCGCGCCTGAGCCAAGCCCAAGCGCGCACCTCCCTCCATACAGGAAGAGTTATTGGTCGAAGGCTTTCTTTACGTCACCTACCGCCTTCTGGGCATCGCCTTTT
>JANOOW010000088.1:0-20583 GCA_031421555.1 Hyphomicrobiaceae bacterium
GTTCAAGACGCTCGCCTCGCTCCTCACCTCCGCGGGCCTCGTCACGACGCTCCAGAGCAAGGGCCCGTTCACGGTCTTCGCGCCGACCGACGCTGCGTTCGCGAAGGTGCCGAAGGCGACGCTCGCCAAGCTGGGCAACGACAAGGCGCTGTTGAAGAGCGTCCTTCTGTACCACGTCGTCAAGGGCAACGTCCCCGCCAGCAAGGTCGTCACGCTCAAGAAGGCAGGTACGGTCAACGGGAAGCCTGTTTCCATCACGGTCAAGGGCGGCAAGGTCTACCTCAACGGCTCGACCCTGGTCACGAAGACGGACATCAAGGCATCGAACGGCACCATCCACGTGATCGATACCGTAATGATTCCGCGTACAGCCCGCATTGCTCTGGCCGCGATCAATCTCAAGGACAAGGCCAAGGCCGCAACCGCCAAGGCGGTCGATGCGACCAAGGCAGCAACAGCCAAGGCCGTCGACGCCACCAAGGGTGCGGCCACCAAGGCGATGGATGCAACAAAGAGCGCTGCGGAGAAGGCCAAGGAAGCCGTGACGCCGGCACCTTCGACCACCGCACCGGCTGCTCCCGCCAAAAAGCCGTGATAACCCGGTTATACAAATAGCGAAAAGGCGGCTCGGGATTTCCAAGCCGCCTTTTTTGTATATATCAACGGTCCGGCTTACTCGGCAGCGAGCTTGACAGCGGGCGCTGCAGCTTTGACGTCGGCATCGACATGCGCTTCGAACTTCGCGAAGTTCTTGTTGAACATCTGGACCAGCGCCTGAGCCTGGGCGTCGTAGGCCGGCTTGTCCGCCCAGGTCTCGCGTGGATTGAGGATCGCGGGATCGACACCAGGCAAAGACAGCGGCACCTGGAAGCCGAACATCGGGTCAGTGCGCATCGGTTGCGACTTGAGCGCGCCGGAGAGCGCCGCATCCAGAAGGGCGCGGGTCGCCTTGATCGGCATGCGGCTGCCGGCGCCGTACTTGCCTCCGGTCCAGCCGGTGTTGACGATCCAGCAGTCGACATCGTGATCGGCCATCAACTTGCGCAGCATATTACCGTAGACGCTGGGATGACGCGGCATGAACGGTGCGCCGAAGCAGGTAGAGAACGTGGCCTGCGGCTCGGCGCCCATACCCTTTTCGGTGCCAGCAACCTTGGCCGTGTAGCCGGAGAGGAAGTGATACATCGCCTGGCTCGGCGTCAGGCGAGCGATTGGTGGCATCACGCCGAATGCGTCGGCAGTTAGCATCACGACGTTTTTCGGATGGCCAGCGACGCCCGTTTCCGAGGCATTTGAGATGAAGCCGAGCGGATAGCAGGAGCGGGTGTTCTCCGTCAGGCGGCCGTCGTTGAAGTCGGGCGTGCCGGTCACGCCGTCGATGATCACGTTTTCAAGTACGGCGCCAAAGCGGTTGGAGGCTTGCCAGATCTCAGGCTCCGCCTCCGCCGACAGCCGGATCGTCTTGGCATAGCAGCCGCCCTCAAAATTGAAGATGCCTTGGCCGGACCAGCCGTGCTCGTCGTCGCCGAGGAGAACGCGTTTAGGATCGGCCGAAAGCGTCGTTTTGCCCGTGCCGGAAAGGCCGAAGAACACGGCCGAGTCGCCATCACTGCCGACGTTGGCCGAACAGTGCATCGGCATTACGCCCTTCGAAGGCAGCAGGAAGTTCATGAACGAAAACACCGATTTCTTGGTCTCGCCAGCGTAGGAAGAGCCACCGATCAGCACCAGCCTACGGGTGAAGTCGCAAGCGATAATGGTGTCGGTTCGCGCGCCATGACGAACCGGATCGGCGCGGAAGCCCGGCAGATTGACGACGGTGAACTCGGGCGCAAAATTAGTCAGCGTCGAGCGATCGGGGCGTCGTAGCATATTGCGAATGAACAATGCGTGCCACGCGAGTTCGCAGAAGATCCGCGCGTTGAGCTTGTTCGCCGGATCGGCGCCAGCATGCAGGTCCTGAACGAAGAGCTCCCGCGTTGCCGCGTGCGCCTTGAAATCCTCGAGCAGCGCATCGAACTGCTCTCGTGTCATCGCCTTGTTGTTGTCCCACCACAGCGTGCTCTCGGTGGTGGCATCGCGCACGGTGAACTTGTCGTTCGGCGACCGGCCGGTATGAACGCCCGTCTCGACGACGAAAGCGCCCGTCGAGGCCAGACGGCCTTCAGCGCGACGCACGGCAAACTCGACGAGATCCGCCTCGCTATTGTTGCGATGAACCTTGCTGGCGATATCGAGGGCGAACATCTCGTGATTCATGTTGTCGTCCGTGTTGAAAAAGACTGTGGCAGCCCGCGGCATCTTCGTGCCAGGACAGCAAACCGGTATGAAAGTGCTTCCCCGCCTGCAAGTGGGCTAAAGGCGATATGAGCGTGCAATCGGCCCCAAATAAGCAAGAAAAACAACTGAAACCACCTTTATGTATACGTAGCCTTGCGAATTCACGACCAAACCCGTTCGAAGTGCGGAAATCAGAGGTTCATCAGGTCACTGGCCGTCAACGCAACGATCCGGCCAAAGCCGCCTATGAAGTGAGCGCTTTCGACCTCGAGCCGATAAAAAGCGAAATCGCCAAACTCAGCATACTGCGCAGCTGCCGGGTGCGCGGCCAGATATGACGCGCGCGCCGCATCATCGTATGTGCGCATTACTTGGCCCATCAACGTTACACGACCGAGCGTCAGCGGATCGGCGCCACCCGCCTGCGCGATGAATAAGAGGCTTGAGCGCGAATCAATGGCAATATTTTGCGTGTGCTGAGCGAGTGCCGACAGTAGCATCACCGGTGTGTTATCCACAGCAGCCGCGACGTTGACGAGCGATGCGTAGGGAATGCCCGCCCGCCGGTCGAGCGTGGCTAGAGCTGCGCTTGCAGCGCCAGTGATGAGAGCTCGCACTTGCGCCGCGATAGCTTCATTTTCCGGGTTCGGCACGTTGGTGATCTCCTCATCGCTTGCTGATTGGCCGCTAGTGGCTTAAACGTGGCATTCAGCCGCCATTCAGCGGCCCCCACACATAAAGCACTTGAGAGTGCCACATTTAATACAAGTTGAAGCCATAGAGCGCGGCAAGTCGATGGCCGCTCGGGGGCATAAGGGTCATGAAAGAGAAAAGCACGATCGTTCTGGTCGACGATGAGCGCAACATTCTGACATCGTTGCGTCTGGCGCTCGAAGCCGAGGGATACAAGGTCAGAACGTACAACGATGGCGTCGCAGCGCTCGAGGCGTTGACCGAGGAGCCGGCCGACCTTGGCATCTTCGATATCAAGATGCCGCGGATGGACGGTATGGAATTGTTGCGCCGCGTGCGACAGCAATCCGATATGCCCGTGATCTTCCTCACCTCCAAGGATGAAGAGATCGACGAGCTATTCGGCCTCAAGATGGGGGCCGACGACTACATCGCCAAGCCCTTCTCGCAGCGCCTCGTCATCGAGCGCGTGCGCGCGATCCTGCGGCGTTTCCAACCAAAGGATGCCCAATCGGCCCAAGCCGAGGCCGCACGGATTTTGGAACGCGGCAAACTGAAGCTCGATCCGGAACGTCACACCTGCCACTGGGACAATCGCCCCGTCACGCTAACGGTCACCGAATTCCTCATTCTGCAGGCGCTGGCGACGCGTCCGGGCGTGGTCAAGACCCGCGACGCCCTGATGGACGCCGCCTATGACGATCAAGTTTACGTCGACGATCGTACAATCGATAGTCACATCAAGCGTCTGCGCAAGAAGTTCAAGCAGGCCGACGACGACTTTGACGTCATAGAGACGCTCTACGGTGTCGGATATCGCTTCAAGGAGGCATGAGGGGGCCCGCCGGAATGTCGATTGAAACTGATCAGGCAGTACGCCCTGTCTCGCTCGGTGAGTCGGCATTCGGCATAGCGCGCCGCCTCGGGGTGTTTCTTCTGCCCGCGTGGAACTTGCTCGCGACCGCGGTCAAGCGCGGCGGCGGCTCCTGGCTCGCGCGGATCATCGGATCGAGCCTAGCGCGGCGCATTTTCGTGTCGAACATCGCTGGCCTGTTCATTCTGATGGTCGGCATTCTGCAGCTGAGCCGCCACAATGCATGGCTGATCGATGCCAAGCGCGACAGCCTGATCGCACAGGGCGAAATTATCGCCGCCGGCATCGCGTCGAACGCCACCATTGAAAAAGGCGATCGCGTCGTTCTCGACCCGGATAAACTGCCGGAGTTGGACGGTGGTTTGGTGCCGTTTCGCAATGACGGCTTCGCCTCCCTCGATTTGTCGATTCGTCCCGAGGTTGTCACGCCGGTACTCAGACGATTGATGCAGCGCACCAAGAACGTTCGCGCCCGGATCTATGGCCGCGACGGGGCGATGATCATCGATAGCGCGCAAATTCTGCAGCGTGGCCAAATGGCGCGCAACGAACCGGCATTGGCCGACCGGCCGAAGGCGCGGACGTTCTGGACCAAGCTCGCCGAAAAGATCAACGGGTCCGACTTGCCGGTCTACCAGGAAATCGGCAGCGCCAACGGCACGACCTACCCGGAAGTGCGGATGGCGCTCGGCAGCGGCATTACCACGCCGATGGTATTGCTGACGAAAGACGGCGAGCAGATCGTCTCGATTGCAGCGCCCATCCGCCGGGCCGGCGCCGTGCAAGGGGTGCTGCTGCTCTCGACCAAGCCTGGCGAGATCGACGATATCCTGGATTCAGAACGCAAGGTGCTGTTCGCGATTGCGGGGCTGGCGCTGCTGGCCACGATCCTTGCCTCGATGCTACTGACCCGAACGGTCGCTGGCCCCATGCGCCGCCTATCCGCGGCAGCGGAACATGTCAGTCACAACATCACCGCGCGACAGGAGATACCGGAGTTCAAGGGCCGCACGGACGAAGTCGGCCAGATGGCGCAAGCGTTTCGCTCGATGACAGCTGCGCTTTATCGCCGGATCGAGGCCAGCGAGAAATTCGCGGCCGACGTCGCGCATGAACTGAAAAACCCGCTCACGGCCGCCCGATCCACCGCCGAAAGCCTCACCTATGCCAAGAGCGACGAGCACCGCAATCAGCTTGTGACGCAGATCCAGGTCGAGATCAAACGCCTCAACCGGCTCATCACCGATGTGTCGAATGCTTCGCGGCTAGATGCCGAATTGGCGCGGCAACAAACCGAGCCGGTAGATCTGGCATTGCTCATCACTGGCATCGTCACGACCTTCCGGGACATACTGAGCGAGAAGACGAAGACCATTAGCGTCGAGGTCGCTCCGTCGCTAGCCGGTCAAAATCTGGTCATCGAAGGACACGAAGGGCGCATATCGCAAGTCATGACCAACCTGATCGATAACGCCTTGTCGTTCTCGCCCGAGGGTGGTGCGGTCGCCGTCAAGCTGCGACGTGACGGGCCGGTTATTCGCATCGCCGTGCAGGACCAGGGCCCGGGCATCGAGGACGACAAGCTCGAAACCATATTCGACCGGTTCTATACCTACCGGCCAACCGCCGAGAGCAGCCGTGGCAGCAATTCCGGCCTCGGACTTTCGATCTCGCGCGAGATTGTCCGCGCGCACGGCGGCCGCGTCTGGGCACAAAACAGCTTTTCCGACCGTGCGCACACGACACGATGCGGCGCTATCTTCATCGTCGAGCTGCCGGCGGCCCAGAGCATCGCACACGGTACGCGCAGTGCCGCCAGCCGAAGCCGCCGCATTTGACCCCGGCCGCACCCCTGCTGGTTCATGGCACAGCTATTGCGGCGGGGCGGTCGGCAGTCCTGATTCGGGGACAGCCGGGTGCCGGAAAATCGGACTTGGCGTTGCGTTGCCTGCACCTGCCGGCCGGGCCGCACCTTCCCATCCCATTTCTTCTCGTGGCTGACGATCAGGTCTACCTCAGCGCCGACGGGCACGGCTTGCTCGCAAGCGCCCCGCCGCAAATTCACGGCAAACTCGAGGTCCGCGGCGTTGGCATCGTCGACGTGGAGACCTGTCCGCCCGCCCACGTCCGCCTGGTTGTCGATTTGGTCGCACCTGACAGAATCGAACGCTTTCCCCAAATCGAAACGTGTGAGGTTCACGGTATGCGGTTGCCGCGCGTGTGGCTAACGCCGTTCGAGGCTTCCGCGCCGGTCAAGCTGTTGCTGTCCCTTAACGCGATCATTTTACGACAGCCGTAAGCGAACTAGCGTCGAGCCGTAGTAAAGTTGAACAATTTTGCTTGCGATCTACCGAAAGCCTTGGCATCCATGCGGTGCCGGTCTGACACGACGGCTGCTGGGATCGATATAGCCAAGGAATTTGTTGAAGCCGATGATCGGACTTGTCATCGTCACCCATGGCGGCCTGGCGGGCGAATTCCGCTCAGCACTGGAACATGTGGTCGGCCCCCAAACACTGCTGGAGACGGTTTCAATCGGCCCCGAGGACGATATGGAACTTCGGCGTGGCGACATTCTCGCGGCCGTAAAGCGTGTCGACGAAGGCTCGGGCGTCGTTCTTTTGACAGACATGTTCGGGGGCACCCCCTCCAATTTATCAATATCAATCATGAACGATGCGAACGTGGAAGTGATCGCCGGCGTAAACCTGCCGATGCTGATCAAGCTTGCCAGCGTGCGATCTGAGACTAATCTGGTGAAAGCGGTCGATCTAGCCAAAGAAGCCGGCCGAAAGTATATTAGCGTCGCGAGCCAGATCCTGGCCGGCGAATCCTGACGCTCTTTGGAGGGATCAGGCGGTTTACTTTGGGAGTAGGCTATGCTTGACGCGGAAAAGCCCGAGGCCACAGTCATCATCCGCAATCGCAAGGGCCTGCATGCGCGCGCCTCTGCCAAATTCGTGAAGTGCGCCGAAGAGTTCGACGCGACCATCTGGGTGATGCGCGAAGGCCAGACGGTGGGTGGCACGTCGATCATGGGCCTGATGATGCTGGCAGCCGGCCCGGGCTCTCAATTGCATATCCGGGCAGAAGGATTGCAGGCCAGCGCAGCACTGGCATCCTTGATCGCACTGGTGAAGGACGGTTTCGGCGAAGACTGCGTGGACGAGGCTTAGGCTATTGATAGCGCGCGAAGCTGTCGCCAACGACAACCACTGGCGGCGCCAGCGAAAAAAGGGTGTCCCGAAGGACACCCTGAAGTTTAGCAGAAGGAGTGGACAGGCTGCTCAGTGCACGATGTGCAGCCTGGCGATCTGCAGCGCGATATCGCGGAAGGCAGCGCGGAGAGCGTCGCCATTCGCAGCATTATAGAACTGAGATGTGCTGGATGCGCATCCACTCAACAAGGCGACTGCTTTCGCGTCATTGCCGACTTGGAAGCCAATCGTGTAGACGGAGATGCCCTTCGCCTTCATGCCAGTGCACAAATCGAGCGCACGAGTTCTAATGGCGTTGGTCGGCGTCGTATTGTCGCCATACTGCTGACCGCCTGTCATGTTGTACGCACCATCGGTCATCAGCACGGCGATCTTGCGTAGCTTCGGCTGTCCGTATTCGCCGACTTCAGTTAGCTTGCTGTACGGTTCCGGACGGCTATTCGAGGGCCAGATGTTATCCCATTCCGGTGACAGCAGGTACCAAGCCCAGGCATGACCGATCGCACCAGCAGTCGCGGCTTGGGCGTAAAATCCGTCGATTGAGGCCTTCAACGAAGTCTTATTGCTGGTCAAAGGCGTGATCACCGACTGTTCGGGGCAGGTTGTGGTCTGGGTTTCCGCCAACGTATCCCAACTGGACGAGTTGCTTGCGCCGGCTGCAACCAGTTCGCTACGATGGCTATAGTTGTAAGCCAACGCGTCGTTGTACGTCGTGATCCACGCATTGGTTCCTGGACGCTGGTCAGTGAGTTCGTATTGGCCGAGCCGCTCGGTCACGCACTTGGCTTTCGCGACATTGTCGATTACCAGATACTGTGACTTGTTCAGGCATGTATTTTTGAGCGTGCCGTTCGAGTTATAGCAAGTCTGTGGGTACACGTAGTGGGAAGCGGGCGTCGGGTTTTGGTTCGTCACCGGCTGAAAATAGTCGCCGACATTGACCACCGCCGAGAACGGCGCAAGGGCAACCTTCGACGTGTACTGGCTCTGATCGGCCCAAACTACGATGTCGATCAGGTCCTTTGCCGCCGTTTTCATGTCGATGAGTTTCTGACCCGACATCGAGCCCGTCGTATCCAGCATCATCGATACTTCGATGTTCGTGCCGGAGTTGCCGCCGACCGCGATCGTCGATTCGGCCTGCTTGACCTCACCCAACTGCAATACCGGTAACTTATCGATGCCGATCATGTTCAAAAATGGCGTCTGGACATAAGCTGTGCCTCGGGCCTCAAAGCTCGTCGCAGAATTGGTGGCGACGAATGTCACGTTATCGCTGACCGTGATGTTCGATTTCATCTGACTGTAATATGAGGTTGCCGACAGCACTGCCTTCGTTGCGTCGCCATATGTCGTTTGCGCAGTACGCCCTGCAGCAAGCAACGCGGAGTCGATTGCCGCCTGCGTCTGATTACGCGCGCTAAGCCAGCGGCCGTAATCCACTGCACCCCCGACGATCCCGAACATGAACGTCGTCGTGAGAGCGAAAATGATGGCGACGTTGCCACCTTCATCGCGACCAAACCGGCTCAGAAGTGAACAGCTTTCGCCGCTCGGTACCCGTTCGGGTACTTTGACAGCTATAGTAGCCGTTCCCCTATCTACAGACATAACACACCTCCTGCGTGATTTTCTTATGCATTAGATGTTTTGCCTGAAATAAATTTATCAACAGTTAAAGTCACATCCAGGGAATACTCAAGTATATCTATATCAATACTGATTTTATCAGCATTTATCTAAAATGATATACTTAATTTTATAATAGAATTAACGAATAAAGCTGTGTTTAGCCGCTATTCACATCAGAGATTGAGCCAAATTGAGAAAATCGGGTCCGGCCGCCGCGACATGACATAAGGACATGTTTATATCTTGTTGCGTGATCCAAGACGCGCCGCTATAGGGACGTGCCGAAATCCTGTGCCGCCCGCGAAAAAATTGTGGGTTGGCAAAAGAATATCGAACCACGCCCTCCAGAAAGGACCGCAGACATGGCCAAGGCCAACGACTACGTCGTCAAAGACATCACGCTGGCCGAATGGGGCCGGAAGGAACTGAATATAGCCGAAATCGAGATGCCGGGCCTGATGGCGACCCGCGTCGAGTACGGCAAGCAACAACCATTGAAAGGTGCGCGCATCGCCGGCTCGCTGCATATGACGATCCAGACGGCGGTTCTGATCGAGACGCTGAAGGCCCTTGGTGCCGACATTCGCTGGGCATCCTGCAACATCTACTCGACCCAGGATCATGCTGCTGCAGCGATCGCTGTCACCGGCATTCCTGTCTTCGCGGTAAAGGGCGAGTCGCTCACCGAGTACTGGGACTATACGCGAAAGATCCTCGAGTGGGGCGATGGCGGCACCCCCAACATGATCCTCGATGATGGCGGCGACGCCACCATGCTCGTCCATCACGGACTGCGCGCCGAAAAGGGTGATACAGCCTTCCTCGAAAAAGCGTCGAACGAAGAAGAAGAAGTATTCTTTGCCTTGATCAAAAAGGTTTTGAAGGAAAAACCCGGCTGGTTTGCCGAGTTGGCAAAGAACATCCGGGGCGTTTCGGAAGAGACGACCACGGGTGTTCATCGTTTGTACCAGATGGAAAAGGAAGGAAAGCTTCTTTTCCCGGCGATCAACGTCAACGATGCCGTGACCAAGTCTAAGTTCGACAATCTATACGGTTGCCGCGAGAGCCTGGTCGACGCCATCCGTCGCGGTACCGACGTCATGATGGCTGGCAAAGTCGCCTTCGTTGCCGGCTACGGCGATGTCGGCAAGGGTTCAGCCGCTTCGTTGCGCCAGGGCGGTTGCCGCGTGCTCGTTTCGGAAGTCGATCCGATTTGCGCTCTGCAGGCGGCGATGGAGGGCTACGAAGTGGTCACCATCGAAGACGCCGCACCGCGCGCCGATATCTTCGTTACGGCTACCGGCAATATCGACGTCATTACCGTCGATCACATGCGCAAGATGAAAGACCGCGCAATTGTCTGCAACATTGGGCACTTCGACAGCGAGATCCAGGTCGCCGGCTTGAAGAACTTCAAGTGGCACAATGTCAAGCCGCAGGTCGACGAGGTCGAGTTCCCCGATGGCAAGCGTATCCTGCTGTTGTCGGAAGGCCGCCTGGTCAACCTCGGCAACGCAATGGGTCATCCATCGTTCGTGATGTCGGCCTCGTTCACCAACCAGACGCTGGCGCAGATCGAACTTTGGACCAAGCCGGGTCACTACGAGAAGAAGGTCTACGTGTTGCCGAAGCATCTCGATGAAAAGGTCGCCATGCTGCATCTCGAAAAGGTCGGCGCTAAGCTGACCAAGCTCAGCAAAGAACAGTCGGATTACATCGGCGTTCCCACCACCGGTCCGTTCAAGCCGGATACATACCGCTATTGAGCTTCGACTAACCGGCGATCCGGCATACGACCCGCGAGGCAATCGCGGGTCGTATGCGTTTTAGCTGTCGCGATGCCGCCGAACGTCTGGCAGTTGCGCGCGAAGCCCCTCATACTATTAACTGATTCGGTTTTTTGTTTGCGCCAGCAAACCTAATACCTTTCGTCAACCCGTTGCCGTTGCGTTCCGGCGGGCTCGACTTGCCCATCGACTTTTGGGGCGCCCTGAGGACAAAACGGCACGGAATGCAGCTCACAAATACACAGGGCCGGTTCGAATTGATGCGGCGGGATCTCGCTTTGATCTTGCTGGCCAGCCTTGCCGTCGCCGTTGTATTGACGATCGTCCTTGCTGACGGTTCTGGCCTCAGCCAAGCCGGATTGGCAGCGCGCGATGTGCTGGCGGCGACGTTCCTCGTTGCGGCGGCTTGTGGCACGGCTGGTGCTGTTTGGTATCGCCTGGTGACTACACGTTCAAGCCTGCAGCGCAGCCGCGAGGAAGCACAAACACTCCGCCGCTCGCTGCTTATGAACGAAGCCATCATCAAGGCCGAGCCGCAGGTTCTCATCTATTGGGAGCAGGGCCAGGGCCTGTCGATCGTAGCGGCCACACTGACGACGGTTGCTGGCCTGCCGCAATCGAACGACGAGCTCATGCACTTCGGCGCATGGCTTGAACCGGCCGGCGCCGACAGTCTGAAGGCCGGCCTCGACGAACTGTTCGGATCAGGAACGCCGTTCAATCTGCTGCTGCGCACGAAGGCCGGCGGCCACATCGAAGCCGACGGGCGGACAGCGGGCGCCCGTGCCGTTGTTCGCCTGCGCGACCTTGCCGGTCAAAAGCGCGAGCTGATGAAGATCCTCGACCGGCATCACGAACTGTCGCGTGACATTGCCACCAGCCGTTCATTGCTCGACGGCCTGCCGATGCCGGTATGGCTGCGCGATGCCGACGTCCGCATCGAATGGTCGAACAGCGCCTACGCAGCGGCGGTCGAGGCGGAAAACGCTGCCGAGGTCGTCGCACGGCAGATCGAGTTGCTGGAATCACGTCAGCGGGCAGGGCTCGACCGCGCATTCCACGCGAAGGCGAAAACCTCGCCCGGCGCGACCATGATGCGGCTGCCGCTGATCATCGGCGGCGAGCGCCGGCAGCACGATGTTGCCATGCTGCCGCTGGAAAATAAGGTCGCCCATGCCGCGTTCGACGTCACCGACCTCACCCGCGCCGAAGCCGAGCTTGCCAGACTTTCCTCGGCCAACGACAAGACGCTTGATCGCGTTGCCACGGGCGTTGCGATCTTCAACGGCGACCAAAAGCTCACCTTTTTCAACGACGCATACAGCCGGCTTTGGCAGCTCGACGCCGCATGGCTCGAAACCGGCCCTACCAACGGCGAGATCCTCGACCGGTTGCGGGAGCAATCAGCACTGCCAGCCGTCGTCGATTACCGGCCTTGGAAAGCCAAGCTGCTCGCTGCCCACAAGGACGATGCCGAACTCGAAGATTGGTGGCATTTGCCGGACGGCCGCACGTTCCACGTCGTCATCGAGCAACGCTCGGATGGCGGTGTCACCTACCTGATCGACGATGCGACCGAACGCTTCGCCCTGGAGAGCAATTATAACGCTCTGATCAATGTGCAACGGGAGACCCTCGACAGCCTGAAAGAGGGCGTCGCCGTGTTCGGCACCAACGGACGCCTCAAGCTGTTCAACTCGGCCTTCGTTCGGATCTGGAAGCTGCATCGCCAAACGATGACGGATGCGCCACACATCGATACCATCGTCAGCCGCACGCGCTTGCTCTACGATGATCAAAGCACGTGGCAGCGCATTGTTGGCGCCGCAACCGCGCTCGTGGATGAGCGCGACGCCTTCGAGGGGCAGATGGTGCGCCCCGATCACAGCGTCATCGACTTCGCCGTAACGCCGCTCCCCGATGGCGCTACGTTGCTGACCTTCGCCGACGTCACCGATGCCAAGCGCTATGAACGTGCGCTGATCGAACGCAACGAAGCGTTGGTCGCGGCCGACCGCCTGAAAAGCCAATTCATCAGCCATGTCTCTTACGAACTGCGGACACCACTCACCAATATTATCGGCTTCGGCGAGCTTCTGAGCACACCCCGCACGGGGCCGCTCAACGGGAAGCAACGCGAGTATCTCGGCGACATCACCGGCTCGTCGAAAACGTTGCTCTCGATCATCGACGATATTCTCGATCTTGCCACGATCGATGCCGGCGGTTTGGAATTGAAGCTAGGTCCCGTCGATGTGCGCGAAGTCATTGATGCCGCGATCGAGGGTGTACGCGAACGTGCCGGCCATGCACGCCTCACGCTCGACATTGCCGTTGCCGATGATGTCTCGACGTTCATTGGCGACGACGCGCGCGTCCGTCAGGTGCTGTATAATCTGCTTTCGAACGCGGTCGGCTTCTCGCGTTCCGGCGACACCGTGCACCTGTCATGCTGGCGTGAGCGCCGTATGATGACATTCATGATCGAGGATCAAGGCGTCGGCATTCCCAAGGATCAGCAGGCACGCATATTCCAGCGCTTCGAGAGCCATTCCCACGGCTCCAAGCATCGCGGCGCGGGCCTTGGCCTTCCGGTTGTCAAAAGCCTCGTCGAACTGCACGGCGGCGACATGACGCTCGACAGCGAAACCGGCCGGGGCACGCGCATTACCGTGCGCTTCCCGGAGCACGGCACGGTTCGCGCGGCGGTGGACGATATCGTGAAGCGGGCTTGACGCACGCGCCTCCTGCATGTTCGGTCGCCTCGCATGCAACACAACCTTTCAACGCCCGGCGTCTGGCGTCTTCCCAACCTCGACGAAGCGGCGATGGCGCGAATCGCGCAGGCACTGGCGCTCGGCCTCAAGGCTGGGGACTGCGTCGCGCTGCATGGTGATCTGGGAGCGGGCAAAACGACATTCGCGCGCGCATTGATCCGCGCTTTTGCAGGCGATGACACCGTCGAAGTGGTCAGCCCGACATTCTCGCTGGTGCAAACGTACGATTGCGGCCGCAGCCGCATTGAGCACTTCGATCTATACCGCCTGAAGGGACCCGAGGACGTCGGGGAGATCGGACTTGGCGACGAGGGCGCCGGCGTTATCCGCATTATCGAGTGGCCCGATCGCTTGGGCTCCGGGCACAGCGGAAATCGTCTCGACATCGTTTTTTCCGAGACCGGTTCCGGCGCGACGCGATCGCTCGAACTGATACCGGCGGGTACGATGGTTGCCAGGCTGGATCGTCTTCGCTCAATCGCCGATTTTGCCAGTCGCGGCGGCTGGGGTGACGCTGCCGTCGCGTATTTGCAGGGCGACGCCTCGACACGGCGTTATGCACGGCTGAAGCGCGGCAGCGAAAGCGCGATTCTGATGGATTCACCGCGCCAGCCAGATGGTCCGGTTGTGCGCGATGGCAAGCCGTACAGCCGCATTGCACACCTAGCGGAGGACGTGATGCCGTTCGTCGCCGTCGATCACGCCTTGCGGTCGGCCGGCTTTTCTACACCTGCGGTTCTCGCGCAGGATCTGAACGCCGGCCTACTCCTGATCGAAGACCTGGGCGATCGCGTATACGGCCGCGAGGCCGACGGTGGCGATCACCAGGCTGAGCTGTGGACGGCCGCGATCGACATGCTCGCCACGTTACGGCAGGCTGGCCTGCCGATGACGATGCCGGTGGTGCCGGGCGATCCATCGGCGGGTATACACACCCTGGCGCCGCTCGATGCGACGATCCTCGATATCGAGGTCGCGCTGCTGCCGGACTGGTATTGGCCCGAGGTGCACGGGTCGCCGATCCCGGCCGATATCCGCCACGAATTCGAAGGCGCTTGGCAACCGGTGATCGCGTACCTTCTCGCGCAAACGCGCGGCTGGATACTTCGCGACGTGCACTCGCCCAACTTGCTCTGGTTGCCAGAACGGCAGGGCGTTGCGCGCGTCGGCGTGATCGATTTCCAAGATGCTATTGCAGGGCCGTGGGCACACGATGTCATGTCGCTACTGCAGGACGCGCGAGTCGATGTGCCCGCCGAACTCGAGGCAAGGTTGCTCGCACGCTATATCTCACAAATGAGCGGCGATCCGGAGTTTGACGAAGTATCGTTCAAAGCTGCGTATGCCGCCTACGGTGCATTGCGCGCGACGCGGCTACTCGGCCTGTTCGTGCGTTTGCTTCGCCGTGACCATAAGCCTGATTACCTGCGTCATATAGAGCGCAACTGGGGATATCTCGAACGCAATTTGCAACATCCGGGCTTGCAGCGGGTCGCATCCTGGTATGATCGGTACTTTCCAGCCGAGCTTCGGAGCCGGCCCATCGTGCCGTAGACATAACGTTCGCTACCAAAGCGCACAACCGACGGAAATCAACGGGTAATGACCGCAAAAAAGAAGCCGAAGGCTGAGTGGCGCCCGGAAGCCGCAATCGTGCTCGCGGCCGGCATGGGCAAACGTATGCGCCCGTTGACTGACAACTCGCCGAAACCGCTCGTCCAGGTGAAGGGCCGCGCCCTCATAGATCACGCGCTCGATCGCATCGGTGACGCTGGCATCGGCCGCGCCGTCGTGAACGTGCATTTCATGGCCGGCAAGATCATCGACCATGTTGCGGCGCGGAGAAAGCCGCAGGTCATCATCTCGGACGAACGCGATGGGTTATTGGACACCGGTGGCGGCGTCGTCCGCGCGTTGCCCAAGCTCGGCGCCGGCGCGTTTCTTGTCCACAATTCGGATTCGACCTGGCTCGAGGGTGTCGGCACCAACCTTGCGCGGCTGTGCGATGCCTGGGACGACGAGCGGATGGACTTTCTCCTCCTCGTTTCGCTCGCATCATGGAGCGTCGGCTACGACGGCCAGGGCGATTTCAACATGGCGCCAGACGGTCTGCTGGTACGGCGGCAGGAACGCATGATGGCGCCGTTTGCCTTCACCGGCGTATCGATCGCCCATCCCCGCGCTTTCAAGAGCGCTCCGGCCGGTCCGTTCTCGCTCAACAAGTTGTGGGACCACGCCATCGAGAAGAAGCGGTTGTATGGCGTGCGGCTCGACGGCACCTGGATGCACATCGGCACACCGGACGCGGTTACGGCGGCCGAGCGCCGGATCGATGCGCCACATGGCAACTAGCGCCGTCTTCACGGTCCCACCCGGACGCGCTTTCCTCGATTGTCTCGCCGAGGCGATCCTCGACGGCAACTTGCCGCGTGCAGGTGGTGCTGCGCCAAGTCCCATCGATCTCGCCGGATGGACGTTGATGCTGCCGACGCGGCGCGCGGTGCGCGCGTTTCAGGACGCGTTCCTGCGCGCATCGGCAAGACGTACGCCCGGCACGCGCGCGATGCTGCTGCCGCGTATCAAGCCGATCGCCGAGGGCGATGAAGACCTGACGTTGCTCACGGGTTTCGCCAGCCTCGACAGCTTGGGCGCCGCCGGTATCGCCCCCGCGGTCAGCGAAATCGAGCGCCGGCTAGTGTTGACCAATCTCGTCTTGCGCTGGTCGCAAGCGTTGCGAGCCGCTTCGGAACTGTCGCAGACCCTCAGTCCCGGTGGATCGACCCCGGCGCAGGCCGCACGCTTGGCCGCAGAACTCGCCCGGTTGATGGATGGCATCGAGACCGAAGGCATCAGCATGGACGCCATGTCCGGCCTCGTGCCCGAGGGTTTCTCCGAACACTGGCAGAAAACCCTCCAGTTCCTGCAGATCGTGCGCGCGTGGTGGCCGCAACATTTGGCGGAGCGTGGTTTTCTGTCGCCGGCCGACAGGCGCAACCGGTTGATCAGAGCCGAAGCTGCACGGCTCGCGGCACATCCGCCGCACCATCCGATCATCGTTGCCGGCGTTACGGGCAGTATCCCAGCTTCGGCCGAGTTGATGCGCGTGGTCGCGCAGTTGCCGCGCGGTGCGATCGTGCTGCCGGGGCTCGACCAATCTCTCGACGAGGCGGGCTGGGCCGCTGTGCCGAACCACCCCGAGCATCCACAATTCGGCTTGGCAAAGCTGCTCACCGCACTCGGCGTTTCGCGAAAACAAGTCATGATGCTGGCCGGTGCCGATCCATCGATCGAAGGCCGCTTGCGCGCCGCCATCGTCACCGAGGCAATGCGTCCGGCATCGACCACCGACAAGTGGCACGAGTTCACCGCCAGCACTGAAAAGAACACGCTCGTGGCGGGCCTCAAGGGCGTGTCGGTGATCGAACTCGCCAATGCGCAGGAGGAAGCGGAAGCCGTCGCGCTGATCCTGCGCGAAGCTGCCGAAACGCCGGGGCGCACGGCAGCGCTGGTGTCGCCAGACCGGCTACTCGCGCGGCGGGTGGCGACGCGGCTGGAGTCGTGGGGCATCCGGGTCGACGATTCGGCTGGTCGTCCATTTGCCAAGACCGTGCCCGGAACATTCCTTGATCTCGTGATCGACGCTGCCGCCTCGCGGTTCGAGCCGGCCAAGCTGATGACGCTGCTGAAGCATCCGCTGACGCGCCTAGGGCTTGGTGCATTCGATGCGCGCCGTGCCGCCCGCGCGCTCGAGATCGCAGCCTTCCGCACACTCTACTTTGGCCGCGGCCTCGACGGCGTCGATGCGGCGCTCGAACGAGCCGCGCAAGAAGTGGAAACCGGCCGCCGCCGTGAGAAAGCGGTCAAGCGCTTGTGGACCGAGGACTGGAACGCGGCGCGCGATTTGGTCCAGCGTCTGCGCTTGGCGTTCAAGCCATTGCAGGCCGTGTTCGACGTCAGGGGACCGCAACCGCTCGCAGCACTCGTGCGTGCTCACGTGGCCGTTGCGGAAGCCGTGTCGCGACTGCCAGAGGAGACACCGGATCCTCTGTTATGGCGCGGCGAAGCGGGTCAAGCAGCGTCGATGTTCTTTACAGGGTTGCTTGACGACGATCTCAAGCCGCAAGCGCCGAAGATCGCAGCCTCCGACTACGCCGACTTCTATCGCGGCTTGCTGGTGGGCCAGTCCGTGCGCTCGCGTATTCCCGTGCATCCGCGGCTGTCGATCTGGGGACCGTTCGAGGCGCGGCTGCAGCAGCCGGACGTTCTCATCTTGGGTTCGTTGAACGAGGGCACGTGGCCGCAAGCCGCCGATCCCGGCCCTTGGCTCAACCGGCCAATGCGTAAGCAGATGGGTCTGCCGAGCCCGGAAGAAGCGATCGGTTACGCCGCCCACGACGTCTCGATGTTGTTTGGCGCGTCGACCGTGCACATCACGCGCGCGCAAAAGATCGACGGTGTGCCGACGGTGCCGTCGCGCTGGCTGTTGCGGCTCAATGCACTTCTCGACGGCGCCGGATTGAGCAACGCGCTAAACCCGGACAAGCCGTGGCGGCAGTGGGCGCAGGCGCGGGACGCCATCACCGGTCCCGTGCGCATCGAGGCGCCGTCTCCCCGGCCACCGGTTGCACTGCGCCCGCGTCAGCTCAGCGTCAGCGATATCGAAACGCTGATGGCAAATCCGTACGCGATATTCGCCTCGCGCATTTTGAAGCTCGATTGCATGCCGGGCCTCGGGCTGCCGCCGGACGCGAGTTTGCGCGGCAGCATTATTCACGACGCGCTCGGCAGGTTCGCCGCGAACCATCCGGTGAGCCTGCCGGCGGACACGCGTGGCGAGTTGCTGGCACTCGCCAACAAGGTACTGAAAGAATACGCAGCCGATCCACGGGTCGCTGCCTTCTGGATCCCGCGGTTCGAACGGTTCGCCGAATGGTTCGCGCTGACCGAGCCCGGCCGCCGTGAGAACCTGCAACGCACGCTGGCAGAGATTTCCGGCTCGATCGTTTTCGATGCGCCGGCCGGGCCTTTCACGTTGAAAGCGCGGGCCGATCGCATCGACGTCGCCAGCGATCATATTACGATCACCGACTACAAGACTGGCGCCAATTTGAAAACACTTGCGTCGAAAGCCTCGAAAGGCGAAGCGCCGCAGTTGTTGCTCGAAGCTGCGATCGCGGCGGCGGGCGGCTTCATGCACCTGGATGCGATGCCGGTCGCGGCTCTGCGGTACATATCGGCAAGCGGTGGCGAACCCGCCGGCGCCGTGACGCCGATCAAAACAGACAGCGTGACGGCACTTGCAGCACAAGCGCGTGCTGGCCTCGAACGACTGATCGCCGCCTTCGACAATCCCGATACACCTTATGCTGCCGTGCGCCGCCCCGGCTTCGACTACGACTACGATGATTTTGCTCACCTTGCGCGCGTGGCCGAATGGTCAGCCGACACGTCCGACGACGCAGAGGAGATTGAGCAATGAGTACGGCCGTCCTACTCCTCGAAGAAACCGAGCGCGCTCAGGGGATAGCGTCCGATCCCGCGGTATCGGCCTGGGTTTCGGCGAATGCTGGCGCGGGCAAGACCCATGTGTTGAAGATGCGCGTCCTGCGCTTGCTACTGCAAGGCATCGAGCCGCAGCGCATTCTGTGCCTCACCTACACCAAGGCTGCGGCGTCTGAGATGGCATCGCGTGTATTTGCCGACCTGTCGAAATGGGCGACCGCACCGGCGGACGATCTCCACAACCTTCTGCGCAAATTGCTCGGCCGCGATGCCGGCACCTTGGAAAGCGGGCGCGCGCGCCGTTTGTTCGCCGCCGCGATCGAGACACCGGGCGGCCTCAAGGTCCAGACGATCCACGCATTTTGCGAGCAGCTGCTGCAGCGCTTTCCATTGGAGGCTGGCGTCCCGCCCGGGTTCCAGATCCTCGACGACGAGATGGTGCGCACATTGATGCGTGAAAGCGTCGATGGCATGCTGATGTCAGCCACGCGAGACCGAACGTCCGATATCGGCGAAGCCCTGCAGACGGTGGTGGCGCAAGCGTCGGGCGACAGCTTCGACGAGATTTTGGCGGAGGCGGTTCGGCAACCAGTATGGCTCGAGCAGATGCTGCGGCTCGATGCGCGTGGCAACGCGCGGGAACTCGCGGAAGCGGAGGCGCTTTACCGATCGCAGTTCGCACTTGCGCCGGATGACGAGGCGCGCCTGATCGCCCTGGAGCAGGCGTCGATTTTATCCGATGCTGATCTGAGGCGCTTGCGCGGTGTGCTTCTAGGTGGAACGTCCAACGATCTCAAGGCGGCTGAGCGTGTCACAGCCGTGCTAGGCGCCCCCTCACCTGAGTTGCGCGTCGAGGCACTGACATCGCTATTTCTGACCGGCAAGGGGCTCATACGCGACACCCACCTCACCCAGAGACTTTGCACGGCCAACCCCGATCTTGCCGGGTTGATGGATCGGCGCGCGGACCGCTTTCTGGCCCTTGAAACAAAGCGGCGCGCCCTGAAGGTAATCGAAGCGACGATCGCGCTGATCCGCCTAGGCAGTGACGTGCTGCAACGTTTCAACGCGGCAAAGGCGCAACGCGCGGCCCTCGACTTCGATGACTTGATCCGGCAGACCGCGCGCCTGCTTGCCGGCGGTGAAGCGACCGCCTGGGTGCAGTTCAAGCTCGACGGCGGCCTCGACCATATCCTGGTCGACGAAGCGCAGGATACCAGCCCGGTGCAGTGGTCGATCGTCGAGGCGCTGGCGACCGAATTCTTCGCCGACACCGGAGCGCGCAGTGCCGATCGTGCCCGCACGGTGTTTGCCGTCGGCGACGAAAAGCAGTCGATCTACAGCTTCCAGGGTGCGGCGCCGAAGATGTTCGCGGCAACCGGCGCGCGGTTCGAAGCGATTACGACGGCGGCCAGTCAAGCATGGCGGCGTGTGCCGCTGCAGCTTTCGTTTCGCTCGGTGGTGCCGCTGCTCGATGCGGTCGATCGAATCTTCAATCATCCGGTGCGCGGCCTTGGCGTCATGAGCGGGGCGGCTGCCGTACGCCACGTCGCCCTGCGGCAAGGGCACGCGGGACTGATTGAAATTTGGCCGCCCGAATTTCCAGCTGACGACGATGCCGCCGATCCCTGGTCGCCGCTGGGCGCTACGATCGCGAAGGCACCGGCAACGCGCGTTGCCCAGCGCATCGCCGCGACGATCGATACGTGGTTGAAAACCGGCGAAAAACTCACATCGGAAAACCGGCCGATCCAACCGCGCGACATCATCATTTTAGTGCGCAACCGGCGTCCGTTCGCGCCGTCGATGGTGGCGGCGTT
>JANOOW010000089.1:0-1508 GCA_031421555.1 Hyphomicrobiaceae bacterium
GCTCGGCGGCGAACTCACCGCCCTGCACCTGCTGGAATCGCCCCTGTTTGAAGTAGCAGCCGACGTGAGGAGGCTCAAACCTTCTCCGCAAGACGCCCGCAAGTCCCCAACGTCCAAGAGTCAGAGCCTCGTCACCTCGGCTGCTACAATTCCGCAGCTTGAATTCATCGGCGGCCGGAATCCCGAGGTCGAGAAAATCTCCTGGTCGCACGACACCGTCTGGATCGACAAAGCTCAGACCATTGGTTTCGGCGGCGTGCGGGAACCCGTGTGGAATTTCCACATCGGCGGCTATCAAGTCTGTCAGAAGTGGCTCAAAGACCGCAAAGGCCGCACGCTGTCGAGAGACGACATCGCGCACTATCACAAGATCGTCGTCGCGTTGTCCGAGACAATTCGCCTGATGCAGGAAATCGATGCGGTGATCGAAACGCATGGCGGCTGGCCCGGCGCGTTTCAGACTGCCGCCGCGTGATTGACGAGGACGCCCCGAGCGCGCTGCACTTTTTCGTCGATGAGGCGGGCGATCCGACGTTGTTTGATCGCAAGGGGCGCATTCTCGTTGGTGAGGATGGCTGTTCCGGCTATTTCATGCTCGGCAAGCTCGACGTAGACGATCCGGCGGCGCTGGCCGCGGCTCTTGAGACATTGCGCGCGCGGCTGCTAACTGATCCGTATTTCAAACGCGTGCCGTCGATGCAGCCTGCCCAACGCAAGACCGCATTGGGCTTCCACGCCAAGGACGACGTCCCCGAGGTAAGACGAGAGGTATTCAACGTCCTGCTGCAAGCCGATGTGCGCTTCTACGCCGTAGTGCGCCGGAAGGTTGATCTTCTGGCCTATGTGCAACAACGCAACATCTCGGACGCGACTTATCGTTACAAGGGCGATGAGCTGTACGACACTCTGGTGGAGGAGCTATTCCGGCGCATGCATCCGTTCGCGGACCGGCTCAACATCTGCTTCGCCAAGCGTGGCGACAAATCGCGTACGCATGCATTCCGGAGTGCTATTGAGCGGGCCGAGGCCCGCTTCGAGTCGGACTATGGCGTGCGGCGCTCGGCTGACGTGGCCATCATCGCCAGCACGCCGCCCGAAAGCGCCGGCCTGCAAGCGGTGGATTATTTCCTGTGGGCATTGCAGCGCCGTTACGAGCGCGGCGAAGACCGTTATCTGGAACTGGTCTGGGACAAGGTGGTCGAAATCGAGGACATGGACCGTATCGAAGGCGGCCGCAAGGGCGTCGTCTACAACAAGAAACGCCCCCTGATCTCAGACCAGGGGGCGTCGGAATAGAGGTGGGGAGTATAGGATCCGCTGGCCGAAGCCGGCGGCTCACACGGCATGAAGCCGAATTTTGCCCCCGCACCAGAGCCTAGCTTAGTACACGGAATGTGACCTGTCACGTTCGAGTTGTTAAGACTTGGGGGAAAACAGAGTGCACTTTCTCGAGGAGTTCGGCAACGGCAGCACCACCGACCAGCACGCCGACCTGACGGTGCTGGCGG
>JANOOW010000090.1:0-3377 GCA_031421555.1 Hyphomicrobiaceae bacterium
ACCGCCGAGGTTTATCTAACTGCCGCCGTGGCATGACCCTCCACAGCCAACGCGAACAGAGCCGCGAAAAAGCCCAATGCCGGATTGTCGGACAAATTCCTCCCCATGACGATCGTCTATGACAATCCCGATACTTTGGAATTCGGAGTTCTTTACGCTTCGGACGAGGCATACCGAAACCCGAGGTCGTTGCTGTCTCTACCGCAAGTCACTTTCGAGCTCATCGACCAGGTCCGCTTCAGCGAGCTGCAGCGGACGTCGCCGCGCAACGTTGTTCGGCTCCTGCAAAACTCGAAGGGATTGGAGAACGTGGGTCGGGCAGCCAGGGCAGCGGCGGCGCCAGGGCGCAAGCCGGTAGCCGGAACACGCTGCTGGAGCTGGCGGCGGATCGCGATTCCGGATGCTCTAAAGGACGAGTTGAGGTCGGCTTGGCCGGAAAGTCGGCCTGTGTATTGGATCCCCACGGATGAAATCAAATGGCGCTTTATGCTAAGTATGAAACTGGCTCGCGTATATAATCAGGCGCCATTGCCGTCGGCCGGGGGCGGCTTGGGGCTTTCGCGATTCGATGGCGTTGGAACGGATCCATGGTCTAACAATTCTCCTCGCCCCTACCACTGGTACCCGCCACGGGGGATTGAGCAAAGCCGTTGGGATGAGCCAAATCAGCGCTGGGTGCCCCCAGAATTCAAGTTGCATCTTGATGTTGAGAAACCCGAAGAACTCGGATTTTGGTACTGCACCCGCCTGGGTGTGCGCGAAAACTGGCACATTGCGATGGAGAGCGTGAAGATAAGGCTGTTTATCGACGGTGTTGAGGTGGCCAATCCGTCTCAAGAGATATTCCGTAATGTAACCAGCTTCGTTTTCCATCGAGATGAATTTCTTTTCACGAATGATTCGATCGATGTAGGGACTTACGGAGAGCAGATCGATGACTAATTTCACAAATAACAACGGTCTCTCGGAACTCGAGAATGCTGCTGCACTATCGGATTGGATTTACCGCAGATCAAAGGAAGATTTTTCCGTTGATCTTAAACGGATCTACCTGCTGGATGGCCGCCTTCCCCGCAAGGGGACTTCCAAGTGGTCGCGCGGCCATGACGAGAAGAGAAGGGGCACTCTCCTTTCAGCTGCCGTCCCGGGCGTGCGCTGAAAGCGCTCGACCCGGGATCGCGTTTCATCGGTAGGGCCGGTCCATACGTCCGCTCAAGAACATCCCCTCTCCCCGTTCTTCACGAGGGTGAGGGGCAGCAACAGGGGAATGCGTCCACGCCGGGCTGGATGCGATGACCGTTATGGAGTGCCAGCGCAAGCGGCTGCCCCTCACCCCCGGCCTGCCAAGCGGCGCGCCTCTGCCCTCTCCCCGTAAGCGGACGGGGAGAGGGCAAGACTCGGCCTTATCGCGCATGAGGCGGACCCGGCTCGACGAGGATCGGGCCGTAGGTTGGGTCAAGCTTTTCGCGCGACCCAACGCGACGACCATCGCTGGTGATGTTGGGTCGCGCTGCGCTTGACCCAACCTACAAGAAACACGCTGTCCCGCGCCAATATTACCAGGTCCGCAGATCACTTCAGCATGGATCGGACTGCCATCGTAGGGCGCCAATAGCGCACTTTGCGCGTATTGCGCCGCACCACCCACCGAACAACCGGCCGGCATCGCGGCGCAATACGCTGTCGCTATTGCGCCCGACGCATTTAACTCCGCGGTTTCGCTTGGCACACGAGCATGCCGGGCGAACTGTCCCCACTGCCCACCACCCCACACGCCCCCACCCCACCCGCCGTTTGATTTCCGGCGCGGGGCGGCCTATTGCTCTGGCCGCAGTTTCACCCACCTGATGAACGGTCAGCTCCCCATGTCTAAGCTTGCGCCCGCGCCGCGCCCCGGCATCCTCGAGATCGAGGCCTATGTGCCCGGCGAGAGCAATGTTCCGGGCGGCATGACGCCGATCAAACTGTCGTCGAACGAGACGCCGCTTGGCGCCAGCCCGAAGGCGATCGCGGCGTACAAGGCGGAAGCCGGTCACCTCGAACGCTATCCCGATGGCGCCTCGACGAAACTGCGCCACGCCATCGCGCGCGTCTACGGCCTCAATGCCGATCGCATCGTATGCGGCGCGGGCTCGGACGAAATGCTGAGTTTGATCGCGCAAGCCTACCTCGGGCCCGGCGACGAGGCGATCTACACCACGCACGGCTTCATGGTCTACAAGATCGCGATCCAGGCGCGCGGGGCCACCCCCGTGGTCGCGCCGGAGAAGGATCTGCGCACCGACGTCGATGCGATCCTCGCCCGCGTCACGGCGAAGACCAAGATCGTGTTTCTCGCCAATCCGAATAACCCGACCGGCACCTACATTCCGTTCGACGAAGTGCGCCGCCTGCACGCCGGGTTGCCGCCCAACGTCCTGCTGGTGCTCGATGCCGCCTACTGCGAGTACGTCCGCCGCAACGACTACGAGGCCGGGCTCGAACTCGTCGCCACCACGGAAAACACGGTGATGACGCGCACGTTTTCCAAATTGCACGGCCTCGCCGCATTGCGCCTCGGCTGGATCTATGCACCAGCGCACATCATCGACGTGCTCAACCGCATTCGCGGACCATTCAACGTCGGCGCACCTGCGATCGCGGCGGGGATCGCGGCAATCGAGGATCGCGGCCATCAGGAAGCGGCGATCGCGCACAACGAAAAGTGGCTGCCGTGGCTGACGGCGGAGTTCGAAAAGCTCGGTCTCAAAACCACGCCAAGCGTCGGCAATTTCCTGCTCGTGCATTTTCCGGAAACGAAGGGGCGCGATGCAGCGTCCGCCGACGCGTTCCTCAAGTCACGCGCGATCATCCTGCGGCGTGTCACCGGCTACGGCCTGCCGAACGCACTGCGCATGACGGTCGGCACCGAGGCCGACAATCGCGCGGTGGTGGCGGCACTCAGCGAGTTCCTGCAAGGCAAAGCCGCATGAAGACACCTCTGTTCAAGCGCATCGCGCTGATCGGCATCGGGCTCATCGGCTCGTCGATCAGTCATGCCGTTCGCCGTGCCGGGCTGGCTGGTGAAATCGCCGGTCACGCGCGCACCGCCGGGACGCGGGCAACCGCGCTCCGCCTCGGCCTGGTCGGCGAGGCATTCGCCACCGCATCCGACGCCGTGAAAGGCGCCGATCTCGTCATCCTCTGTGTGCCGGTCGGCGTGTGCGGCGCGGTTGCCGCCGAGATCGGCCCGCATCTCGCGCCCGGCGCGATCGTAACCGACGTTGGCTCGGTGAAAGGCGCGATCGTGCGCGATTGCGCGCCGCACATGCCGCCAGGCGTGCACTTCATTCCCGGCCACCCGATCGCCGGCACCGAGAACTCCGGTCCCGAGTCGG
>JANOOW010000091.1:0-23235 GCA_031421555.1 Hyphomicrobiaceae bacterium
GGATCCGTGGGTCGAGCAGCACAAGCCTGCGATCTACATGGCGATGATCGAGACGGCAGATAACGTCGCCAAGCGCTACGGCATCTCGCGCGCCGCGCAGGACGAGTACGCGTTCCAGAGCCAGCAGCGGACGGCTGCAGCCCAAGCGGCCGGCTTGTTCAACGATGAGATCGTGGCGCTGCCAACGACGATGGGGGTCGAAGACAAGGAGACCAAGGTGATCAGCCACAAGCAGGTGACGCTCGCCAAGGACGAGGGCAATCGCCCCGAGACGACGCTCGATGGTCTCACCAAGTTGAAGCCGGTGCGGGGCGAGGATCAATTCATCACCGCCGGCAACGCGAGCCAGCTTTCCGACGGCGCATCGGCCAGCGTCGTGATGTCCGACAAGGAAGCGCAAAAGCGCGGGCTGCAGCCGATGGGCATATTTCGCGGTTTCGCCGTGGCCGGTTGCGAGCCTGACGAGATGGGCATCGGCCCGGTATTCGCCGTGCCCCGCTTGCTGAAACGTGCCGGCCTCAAGATCGAAGACATCGGGCTTTGGGAATTGAACGAGGCGTTCGCCTCTCAGGTTCTCTACTGCCGCGACAAGCTCGGTATTCCGCAAGAGCGCCTAAACGTCAACGGCGGCGCCATTTCGATCGGCCATCCGTATGGCATGAGTGGTGCGCGCCTCACGGGTCACGCGCTCATCGAGGGCCGCCGACGCGGGGTAAAGTACGCCGTCGTCACCATGTGCATTGGCGGCGGGCAGGGTGCTGCCGGCCTGTTCGAAATCGTCTGAAGGAAAACCACATGGATTTGAGTTTCAGCCCACAAGAGATCGCCTTCCGGGACGAGCTTCGCCACTTCTTCAACACGCAGATCCCGGCGGCGATCCGGCAGAAGACGATCGACGGCCGCAAGCTCAGCAAAGAGGATTGGGTGGCCTCACATAAGATTTTGCACGCCAAGGGGTGGGCGACGCCGAATTGGCCGCGGGAGTGGGGCGGCACCGGCTGGACGCCGATCCAGCAGTACATCTTCAACGAAGAATTGCAGGCGTCGGGCACGCCGCAGCCGTTGCCGTTCAACGTCAATATGTGCGGTCCGGTGCTGCTGCAGTTTGCATCCGAGGCGCAGAAGAAACGTTTTCTGCCGCGCATGGCCGCTCTCGACGACTGGTGGTGCCAGGGCTTTTCGGAGCCAGGTGCTGGTTCGGATCTGGCCTCGCTCAAGACCACGGCGAAGCGCGACGGTGAACACTTCATCGTCAACGGACAGAAAACGTGGACCACGCTGGCACAGTATGCCGACTGGATCTTCTGCCTCGTGCGCACGGATCTCGCCGCCAAGAAGCAGGAAGGCATCTCGTTCCTGCTCATCGACATGAAGACGCCGGGCATCGTCGTGCGTCCGATCCAGACGATCGACGGCAGCGCGGAGGTCAACGAGGTGTTCTTCGATGACGTCCGCGTGCCAGCCGAAAATCTCGTCGGCCAGGAGAACAAGGGCTGGGACTACGCCAAGTTCCTACTCGGCAACGAGCGGGTCGGCATCGCGCGCGTCGGCGTCTCGAAGGAGCGCATCCGCCGCATCAAGCAACTCGCGCGGATCGAACGTGACGGCGACCGGCCGATCATCGAGAACCCGCGCTTTGCCGAGAAACTCGCCGCCGTCGAGATCGAGTTGAAGGCGCTGGAGATTACGCAGCTGCGTGTTGTCGCGGCCGAGCGCAATCGCGGCACCGGAAAGCCCGATCCGGCATCGTCGGTGCTCAAGATCAAAGGTTCGGAAATTCAGCAGGCAACCACAGAATTGCTGATGGACATCATCGGTCCGTACGCGGCGCCATTCGCCGGCGATGGCGTCGACGGTTCGAACGAAATGCCGGTCGCGCCGGACTATGCGGCTGGCATCGCGCCGGCCTACTTCAATTGGCGCAAGATTTCGATTTACGGCGGCTCGAACGAGATACAACGCAACATTATCGCCAAGGCCGTGCTGGGACTCTGAGGGAAGCAAGATGGATTTCGATCTGAATGACGAGCAGCGGCTGCTGAAAGACAGCGTCGACCGGCTGATGGCGGCGGAATACGGCTTCGACAAGCGCAAGGGGTACGCGGCGTCGGCTCGTGGCTACAGCGATACGATGTGGGCTAAGTACGCAGAGCTTGGCATTCTCGCGCTGCCGTTCACCGAAGCCGATGGCGGTATCGGCGGCGGGCCGGTTGAAACCATGCTGGTGATGGAAGCGCTTGGCGGCGCGATGGCGCTGGAGCCGTACCTTGCAACCGTCGTGCTCGCCGGCGGGATCATCCGGCACGGCGCGTCGGCCGAACAGCGGGCGCGGCTCATTCCGGGGATCGCCTCGGGCGAAGCAACATTCGCACTTGCGCACCAGGAGAAGCAGTCGCGCTACGACCTTGCCAGCGTCGCGACCACCGCACGCAAGGATGGCGGCGGCTGGGTCCTCGATGGCGAAAAGGGCGTCGTCCTTGGCGGCGATAGTGCAGACCACATTTTCGTCACTGCGCGAACAGCGGGCAGCGGCCGTGACCGCTCCGGCATCGGCGTGTTTCTCGTGGCCGCGAAAGCGCCCGGCGTTTCGCGCCGCGGATATCCAAATCAGGATGGCCAGCGGGCCGCGCAATTCACCCTCGCTGGGGTGCGCGTCGATGCGAGCAACGCCATCGGCGATCCGGCGAATGGATTGCCGATGGTTGAGCGCGTCGTCGACGAGGCAATCGCAGCGCTGTGCGCCGAGGCGATCGGCGTAATGTCGATGATGCACACGATCACGCTCGATTATCTGAAAACCCGCAAACAGTTCGGCGTGACGATCGGGTCGTTCCAAGCCGTGCAACATCGCGCCGCTGATATGTTCGTTGCGTTGGAGCAAGCCCGCAGCATGGCGATGTTCGCGACCATGATGGCGGTTGAGTCAAATGCCACCGAGCGTGCCAAGGCGATGTCGGCTGCCAAGGTGCAAATCGGCAAGTCTGGCCGCCACATCAGCCACGAGGCCGTCCAGCTGCACGGCGGCATCGCGATGACGATGGAATACAGCGTCGGCCACGCCTTCAAGCGCATGACCATAATCGACCGCCTGTTCGGCGACACCGATTATCACCTCACCCGGCTCGCCAGCATGGGCGGCCTGATGAGCTGAGTAGTTACAACGAGACGGCCTCGTAATATCCGTCATCCCGGCCAAGGGAGGCGCTTAAGCCGACCGCGAGCCGGGACCCAGCGGAGAAGCGCCGAAGGCTCGATCGTGTTCTTGCGCCTCCGGCACTTTCTCGCTGGGTCCCGGGATTGCCGACGCTGTGCTTACGGCTTCCGGGATGACGAAGACGTTTACAAACGATGCTTGCAATCCCGACTCACTTCTTCCGTGGATTATACCCGTTCTTCTCCCGCCATTCGGATAGGAAGTACGCCAACCCGTCATCGATTTTTTCGGGCAACTGAATGCGTACTGTGACCAGTTGATCGCCGATGTTGCCAGTGGCGCGATTGGCGACGCCTTTGCCCTTCAGGCGAAACACGCGGCCCGAGCTGGTGCCCTTCGGCACCGTCAACTGAACTCGACCGGTGGCGGTCGGTACTTCGATCTTGGCGCCGAGCACTGCCTCGTCGAGGCTGATCGGCAGTTCCATCGCGAGGTCATCGCCCACGCGCTTGAAATCGGGGTGTGGGCGCACGCGGATCTCGACCAGCGCGTCACCCGGTTCGATGCCGCGCATGGCGCCGGCTCCCTTGCCTTTGAGGCGCAGCACTTGGCCGTCGTCGACACCTTCCGGCACGTTGAGATCGAGAACGCCACCATCCGGCAGCGTCACGCGCTTCTTCGTGCCGGTGACGGCTTCGAGCAGATCGACCTCGAGCGTGTAGCGCAGGTCTTGCCCACGCATCGCCGCGGCTGGGCGCCCACGCGATCCGAATAGTCCGTCGAAGATGTCGCCGAATGCGCCATCGTCTGCCGCCGTTTGCCCGTAGGCACCGGCCGGCCGGCGCGCGCCGCCGCCGTAGGAGTTGCCCTGCGGATAATACGCGCGGCGCGGCTCGCCGCTGCCATCGATCTCGCCGCGATCGTATTTGCGCCGCTTGTCGGGGTCGCTCAACAGCTCGTTGGCGGCCGATGCCTTCTTGAAGCGCTCGGTCGCAGCCTTGTTGTTCGGATTGACGTCCGGGTGCAGTTCCTTCGCGAGCTTGCGGAAGGCGCGCGTGATCTCTTCCTGCGTCGCAGCTTTTCCTACGCCCAGCACAATGTAGGGGTCGTCCGCCATCTCGGTTCCGGTTCCTGAAGGGCTCGCCTGTCGGGCGTTGTTATCGAGCTACGTATAGCATATCAGCCTTTGACCCGGATTTCCGTCGCCTTTTCGAGCAATGCCCCTAATGTCTCGAAACGCCGCGTCAACCGCTCACCGTCCATCGCTGAATAAGACGCAGGGATGGTGAGCACAAGCTTGCCCTTATCGTACATCAACCGGGTCTCGTCTATGATGCCCGGCATGCCGATCGAGATCATATGTGCGGCTCGGATCGCCGCCCCGATGATACGCGCGCGCTTCAACGAGCGCTTGTCGACCACGCGCTGAAGGCGGGCAGAGAACTCATCCGTCGATTTTTCGCCAGGACCGACGTGACGGAAAAAGATCGCGAGTGCCAGGAACAGCCGGCCAGGGTGATCTACACCGGCCAGCGCTGCATGCGCGATGACGTTCAGGCTCTGCTCGCCCCGATAGTCGGGGTGAGCACGCCAGCCGATATCGGACAGGAGGCATGCCGCGTAACGTAGCCGCCGGTCTTCGGCCGTCTCTTTTGGTCCAGACTCCGTAAAGATGGCATCGGTCCAACTGCAGAGTTCGCGCGCATGTAGAACCGAGCGCGACCGTAGCCGCGCGTAGTCCTCGCAAAAACTGAGCAACGGATCCTTTGCTCGCTCGTGCGCGGATAGGAAACTGAAGAGCAGGCCTTCGCGGATTCCGAACACGGAGAACATCACCGCCTTCGGCTCCATCCGCTTGAGCACGCGCTCCATCACGAGGGCGCCGTACGGCAGAGTTTCGCGGCGGGCGCGGGAGATTTCCTCGATGCCCGGCAGTTTGCGGCCCTTCCGCACCATCTCGCAGAACTCGATCGCCTCCTTGGCAGGCAGCGCATATCCGTGCATCACCCGCAGCGGATAGTTGGTCATTTCCATGTGCAGTTTGGCGAGCGCACGCCAGGAGCCGCCGACCGCATAGAACGTGCGTCCACGGCCTCTCGGCAGCCAATCGACCCGCTGTAATTGCTGATCGGTGAATTCGAGCGCCTTATCGATTTTATTACCCGTCGTATCGATCAGCCGCAGTCCGCCGAGCGGCAAAGTGACGGCGTCCTTCATGGCCTCGCCGCGCACGTCGACGAGTTCGAGGCTGCCGCCGCCAAGATCGCCCGCGATCCCATCGGCATCGGCGAAACCCATGCGAATACCGTGTGCGGCGAGTTCAGCCTCGCGCTCGCCCGAGAGGATCTGAATCGGCACACCGCACGCTAGTTGACCGCGAGCAATGAAGGCGGGGCCATCGACTGCGTCACGAACAGCGGCGGTTGCGATTGCGCGCAGGTGCTTGACGCGCAGAATGCGGGCGACGGCTCGAAAGCGCGTCAGTGCTGCCAGCGCCCGTTCGATCGCTTCGTCGCCGAGTTTGCCCGTCGTCGCGACCGAGCGTCCAAGGCCGCACAGCACCTTTTCGTTGAAAAGCGGCGTCGGTGCGCGAACAGCGCCCTCGTACACGACAAGGCGCACCGAGTTGGACCCGATGTCGATGACGCCCATCGGTTCGAGATCGCCGAAACGGCCCCGGTCGCTGGCTTGATCGCTGGCTTGGTCGCCGCCCCGGTCGCCGCGATGTGGTTGTTCGTTCACGTGATGCACCCGTTATCTATCATCACTCGTCCAGTGGCATCTCGAAGCGCGGCGGCCGATGTTTCTTGAGCGCTTGCCCGCGGCCAGACAAGCTCGGGTTGGTCATGAAGTACTGGTGCGCATTGAAGGGTGCCTCGCCCGCTTGAGGCATCACACGCGTTGCCGATCCATCGCTTGCGATCCGCCAACTTTGTTGGTTGTCCTTCAAATTCGCGACCAGGATCTGATCCAGCACCTGCGCCAGAACCGTCGGGTTGCGGATCGGTACCATGGCTTCGACGCGGCGGTCGAGGTTGCGCGGCATCATGTCCGCCGAACTGATGTATACGGCAGCGTTCTCCGACGGCAATCCGTCACCTTGCCCGAAACAAAAGATGCGGGCGTGTTCGAGGAAGCGGCCGACCATGCTTTTTACGCGGATGTTCTCCGACAGGCCGGCAATGCCAGGGCGCAGGCAGCAAATACCACGCACGATCAAGTCGATCTCGACGCCGGCTTGGCTCGCCTCATACAATTTCTCGATGATCTGCGTGTCGACCAGCGCGTTCATTTTCGCCCAGATTGCGCCATCGCGGCCAGCCTTGGCATGCGCGATCTCCGCGTCGATATGGCTGATGATCCGCTTCCGGATGCCGTGCGGACTGGCAGCCATTGCTTCCAGCTCGGTGGGCTCGCCATAGCCGGTCACGAAATTGAAGATGCGGGCGACGTCGCGTCCGACCGCCGGATCGGCTGTAAAGAAGGACAAATCCGTGTAGATGCGCGCCGTTTGCGGGTGATAATTGCCCGTGCCGATGTGGCAGTAGGTGGCAATGTTGTTGCCTTCCTTGCGCACCACCATGCCGAGCTTGGCATGCGTTTTCATTTCGATGAACCCGTAGACGACGTGCACACCCACCTTCTCCATATCGCGGGCAAGCGAAATGTTCGTCGTCTCATCGAAGCGCGCCTTCAGTTCGACTACGGCGGTCACAGACTTGCCCATGTCGGCCGCTTCCTTCAACGCCGCGACAATCGGGCTGTTCTCACGCGACGTCCGGTACAGCGTCCACTTGATCGCCATCACGTTCGGGTCGGCAACGGCCTGCCGCAAATACTGCAGCACGACGTCGAAGGACTCGTAAGGGTGATGGACGATCAGATCCTTTGCCCGCACGGCTGCGAACACATCGCCGTTGAACTCGCGAATACGCTCTGGAAAACGCGGGTTGAACGGCTTGAACAATAAATCCGGCCGGTCGTTGACGATCAGCTGCGTCGTATCGGATAGACCGAGCAGCCCTTCCTTTACGAACAGCGACTCCTCCTTGACCTCTAGTTCGTCGACAACGAAGCGGCGCAAATGCTCCGGCATTGCGGCATCGATTTCGAGCCGGATCACCGTGCCACGGCGGCGGCGCTTGAGCTGCGTTTCGTAGGCGCGCGTCAGATCCTCAGCCTCTTCCTGGAACTCGACGTCGCTGTCGCGAAGCACCCGGAACGCACCTTGGCTCTTGATCTTGAAGTTCGGGTACAGCTCGGAGATGAAAAGCCCGATCACCGTTTCCATGCGGATGAAACGGATCAGCTTCGGCGCATCGGCGTTGGTGGGGAGCCGGATGAAACGGTCGACTTGCGCTGGGATCGGGATCAACCCGCTCATCGCCTTGTTGTCGCGGTTCGCCATCTCGATCGCGAGCGTCAGCCCCTTGTTCTGGATGAAGGGAAACGGATGCGCGGGATCGACGTTCATGGGCGTCAGAATTGGGAACACGTGACTCATGAATTCGGCTTCGAGCCAGGTCATGTCGGCTTCGCTCAACTCCGTCGCGCTGACGATGCGGATGCCGGCCTCTGCCAGTTCCGCCTTGATGCCGTTCCAGCACCGTTGCTTGTCGGCGACGAGGCGGGCCGCGAATTTGTTGATCTCGGAGAGTTGCACGGCCGCGGTCTTGCCGTCGGTGCTCAGCGTGGTGACGCCGGCTGCAACTTGTCCATAGAGACCGGCCGCGCGAACCATATAGAACTCGTCCAAGTTCGACGCCGAGATCGACAAAAAGCGCAGCCGCTCAAGCACCGGATGACGCGCGTTCTGCGCCTCCTCGAGCACACGCCGGTTGAACTGTAGCCACGACAACTCACGATTGTAGAAACGGTCCGGCCCTTGCGGAACGACTGGCGCCGCGGCTGCTTCCGCCCGCTTGCCCGTCTCTTTGCTTCGTGCCTTCGTCGTGCTCATGCTTTTCTCCCGCGGCTACGCGCAATAAGCGCCTAGATAGCAGTGTACGATAACTTGGTGACCTGGGGATAACTTTGCCCTGCGCAAGGGTGAGGCGGCTCTAAAGATCGATCACGAGGGCCTCCGCAGCGAGGGCTTCCGCAGCTAGAGGCCGGGTCACCTTGCGGTGCGTGGACAACGCGCGCTGGTCGATGGCAGCTACAAGGCGTTGCGCTGCCCGCGTCGACCGCTCCATATGGCGGGCCAGATGGGCGATCACCGTGGGTTCGACGGTAAGCTGGCGATCTTCGAACAGTTTTACCAGCAACCCTTGCAAAAGAAAGTGATCCGGCGGCGCGATGGCCACCATCGGAAGTGCGCGCAGCCTCGACCGCAAATCAGGTAAGCCGACGTCGAGATCTCCGGGCGCCACCCGCGATGTGAAAAGGAGCGACAACTTATGCTCACGCGCCAGGTTCAGCGCGTGGAACAAGGCTTTCTCATCGCCGATGCCCGCTTCCAGGTTTTCGACCGAGAGGGCACCGGTTTCACGCAACCAGACGAGTGACTTTTCCTCGAACGATGCCGCATCGATCCGCGCCGCGCCGGAGCGTTGCCGCCAAACATTGGCGAGGTGGCTTTTCCCCGCCCCCTCGGGGCCGGTGACGACGACGGCCCAATGTGACCACTCCGGCCACTGGTCAATCATCGCGACAGCCGCCGCATTGACGCCGGACACCAGGAAATCCTCGGCATCGAGCGCGGTGCGGTGCGGCAGATCGAGAACCAGTTGCTGTGGCGCCGTATGTGTCACAATGTGCCGGCCGATGGCGGGTTGTTGCGGCCTTTGTAGATCGTCGAGCCAAGGTAGACTTCGAGCGCGAACCGAACCAACACAGCGATCGCCGCTGCGACCGGCACCGCCACGAGCACGCCCGCAAACCCGAACAGATAGCTGAATACGAACAAGGCCGCGATCAGCCACACCGGGTGTAGGCCGATCTTCGAGCCGACGATCTTCGGTGACAAGACGGCTGCATCGATTACCTGTCCGAGTGCAAACACGCCGAGCACCTGCAGCAGGGGCACGCTGTCCGGCCAGAATTGCAACACTGCAAGCGTCGATGCGGTGAGCAGACCGAGCGCCCAGCCGACGAAGGGCATGAAGCTCAGCACGCCGGTGGCCAGTCCGATCAATAATCCGTAGCGGAGGCCGATGAACGTCAGTCCGATCGCGTAGATAGCGCCGAGGATCAGACACACCAGTCCCTGCCCTCGGATGAAAGCGGAAACCGCATCGTTGATTTCGCCGGCGAGCCGCCTGATCGTCGCCTTGTGATCGCGCGGCAGCCACGTGTCAATTCGTTCGAGCATCGGGTGCCAATCGACCAGTAGATAGAACACGACCAGGGGTGTAATGAGCAACAACGACAAAAAGTTGACGATCGCCAGGCCTTGCGACCAAACCGATTTTGCAATCGATCCTGCGACCCCTGACCAGTTGCCCGAGAAATCCGTAACGGCACGATCGAGCGCTGCCTTGAAGTCGGGGAAACGGTCGCCGAGGCGCTCCTGCGCCCAGGTTTCGACGACGTTGCGTAAGCGGTTCAACTCGCCCGGCAGCGACAGCCCCATCTGTTGCAGCTGATTGGCGAGCAGCGGCACGAGAAAGACCAGTGTCACTACGATCGCGACGATAAGGCCAGCAACGATCAACCCGGACCCGGCCGCACGGTTGATCCCGAGCTTCGACAGCCGATCGGCCAAAGGATTGAGCGCGTACGCGATCACGATGCCGATCAGGAACGGCAACAGCACGTCCTTCAGGGCGAGCAGCGCCAGCACCACGGCCAAGAGGGCCGCAAGCCAAAATAGCACCTGGCGTTCGACACGCATGTGTTCTTCCCCCGTTTCGATGCACTTATGCCCGCGCAACGATGCTAGCAGATTTTACTCACCGGTGCTGGTGGGAACATGGCCGGTCATGTGTTGCAACCAAGCGCGCATGTAGGCGGCGAGCGAGGCGACCGTCAGCACTGCGGTGATCAACACCAGGACAGCCCTCAGAGTGCCCAGGCCAAGGCCGAATCCTACATCGGCGAGCACGGTCGACGCCAGCACCAGTTGCGCGGCGGTGTTGGCCTTGCTGACCGCCAGCGGCCGGATCCGCACTGGATTGTCCATCAGCCACGACACCATCACGGCGGCGATAATCATGATGTCGCGGGCAACCACGCCGATGACGAGCCAGGAGGGCATTTCGCCCATCACGCCCATTGCGACGAATATCGAAACAAGCAGCAGCTTGTCGGCGAGCGGATCGAGGTAAGCGCCGAGCTCCGTCGTCCAGCCGTACCGCTTCGCAAGGTAGCCGTCGACGGCATCGCTGATACCGGCCACTACGAAGGTATAAAATGCAGCCTGGACCCGGCCCGAGACCAGCAGCCAGAATACCACGGGTACAAGGATCACCCGGCCGACCGTGATGAAGTTCGGAATGTTCAGCGGCCGTTCGGTACCTTGGCTATCGATCATCTCTACTTCCGGGGCGGCCTGTCCGCCCGTGATTGCAGGCGTTGTTACAGCCTATCGCGTGTGGCATCAGGCCGTCGAGGATAATTTCACTGTAATATCAGCACATAATTAGCGGTGATCTGGGTTCACAAGGGAACAAAATCAATCGCCCGCCGCATCGGATCGCAAAATGACGAGGGCATCCGCCGCGATCGCGCCTTCGCCCACGCCGGCAACGAACACTGGATTGATATCAATCTCGCTGATGCGGTCGCGCAAGGTCATGGCCATCGCCGATACGTTGACGAGCATTTGCGCCAACGCCTGTTTGTCCGTGGGGGCCGAGCCGCGATAGCCGTCGAAGAGGCGTGCGCCCCTGAGTTCCGCGATCATGCCGTGCGCGGTTGCGAGATCGAACGGCGCGATTCTATAGGTGATGTCGCCCAGGATTTCCGTCATCACGCCACCGAGGCCGAGCGCGACAACCGGGCCGAACGCCGGGTCGTTGACGACACCGATGAGGGCTTCCAGGCCGGATGTCATTTCGGCCACCAGCACCCCTTCGATAGGGGCATCGGGGCGCGCGGCCCGTGCGTTGGCGACGACCGCCGCTGCGGCTTCGGCAAGCGCCTGGCCGGGCGCGACGCCAAGCTTGACGCCGCCAACGTCACTCTTGTGCGCGATCGCCGCTGCAACAACCTTGACGGCAAACGGTGGCTTAAGCCCTGCCGTTGCTGCATGAACGTCCGCGCCAGCAGCGACGAACACGTCGCGGGCGGAAGCGATGCCGAACCGGGCCAGGAGCGCCTTGCCGTCAGCTTCGTTCAGCGCACCGCCTTCGCGCGGCAACGTCAGGTCCGCGGGCATCGGCACGATGGCAGGCATCACGCGCGGCAACAGGCGCTGCCGGTCGATTGCGAATTTGGCGAGCCGCGATGCAGCTTCAGCAAGACGCACCGGCGTCGGGATGACTGCAATTTTAGCTGCTTCCAGGATCGCATAGGCCTCTTCCGACTTCGCCCGCCTGCCTGACCAGCCGACGCTGACCGGTTTGTTCGTCGACTTCGCCGCAGCCGCGATCGCTTCGGCCGCGCGCGCTGCCGGTGCGCCTGGAATGGAGGCCAGAAGCACGCAAAGCTGATCGACGCCTGGGTCCTGCAGCACGATCTCGATCGTGCGGGTAAGAAGCGTCATGTCATTGAAGATACCGGCGGTCACGTCGGCCGGGTTGTGGATCGAGCCGAACGCCGGAATGATGGCGCGCAGGGCGGTCAGTGTCGCGTCGCTGAACGACGGCAAGCTCATGCCGTTGGCGATCGCCCGATCGGCGAACACGATGCCGGAGCCGCCCGATATCGACAGCACGCCGACGTTGGCGCCAGCCGGCAATCGGCCGTGCGCCACGAGCTTGGCGATATCGACGATGGGTTCGACGTCGCCGACCTCGATGATTCCCGACTGACGGAAGGCTGCACGATAAAGATCGGCGCGCCCGGTCATGTTGGCGGTGTGCGATTGGGCAGCCTTCGCGCCCACCTCGGAGGTGGCACTTTTCCAGATCAGCACCGGCTTGCCGAGCTGTAGCGACTTAGCGCCGAGTTCGAGCAAGCTACGCGCATCGGGCGTGCCTTCCATGACGCCGAACACCATGTCCGTGCCCGGATCGTCGAGGAAGGCTGCGAGTAATTCGGGCATGGCGATATCGGTCTCGTTGCCGGATGAGACGCAATAGCGAAAGCCGACGCCCTGAGCCTCGGCGAGATTGACGATGGCATAGCCGAAGCCGCCGGACTGAAACGCACACGACACCCGGCCCGGCTGCAGCTCGATCTCTTCCGATACCGATCCAAATACCGCCCAGACGCGCTCCTCGAGCGAAATCATGCCCTGGCAGTTGGGTCCGATCAGGCGCACCTTCGACTCGATGGCGGCTTGTTTGAGTTCGGCCTCGAGCTTCGCGCCCTCCGGTCCGGTCTCGCGAAAGCCTGCGGTGAGGATAATTGCGTAGCCGATCCCAGCCGTGCCGCAATCGCGCACGGCTTGCGCCACCAGCGCAGCCGGTACGGCGACGATCGCCAAGTCGCAGGGAGCGTTGATTGCAGTGCACGATGGGTAGCAGGCGAGCCCGTTGATCTCTGGATAACGCGGATTGACGGGGAAGATGCCACCCTTGTAACCGGCCCTCTGCAGCGCGCGCAGCGGATGGCCACCGATCCGGGTGGCGTCGGCCGATGCGCCGATGATCGCGATACCGCGCGGATGGAACAGACGTTGAAAGCTCATCGCAGCTCAGCCTTTTCCTTCAGGGGTCAACAGCGAGAGCCCTAGACTCGCCCGCCGCTTCAGCCATGCCGAGGGGCGATAGCGAGGTTCGCCGTAGAATTCGTGCAGGCACTGCAGGATGAAATGGACGCGGCCTGGTTCTAGTTTGTCGCCCCAAGCCAGCGGCCCCATTGGATAGGCCAACCCAAGTTTCGCACCCTTGTCGATGTCCTCGGGGGATGCCACGGCGCGCTGAGCGATCTGGCAGCTGACGTTGATGATATGCGCGACGATGCGTTGGGCGATGAAGCCCGGGCTATCGTTTATGACAACGACACCGCCGCCGTCGGCCGCAAGCAGTCCGTGTGCTGCGTCGCGCATGGCTGGGCTGGTCGCGGGCGTGACCATCAACGTGCGCGGCCCATCGAGGCCGAACAGCACGTCGACGGCAACGGTGCGGGCAGCGTCGAGTTGCAAGTTGCAAATCGCGGCCGTCAAATCGTAGCCGACGGGCGTGGCTACGATCAGCGCTTCTGCGCTCGCCTTCTCACCCGTCTCGACTTTCACGCCAGCCTTCTGGAACAGCGCGATCAGCGGTGCCTGCAGATCGGCATGCGAGGCGCTGGGCGACACCCACACCGATTGCGGCATTGCCTTCGGCGCAGCCTTCGGTGCCGGATCGACCCGCTTGCCGTCCTTGTAGGTGTACCATCCCGCACCCGACTTCTGGCCAAACATGCCACCGTCGACGCGCGCCCGCATGACCGGTTGCGGCGCATACATTGGTTCCTGAAAGAACTGGCCGTACAAGCTCTCCATTACGGCGACCGATACATCGGCGCCGACCAGGTCGAGCAGCTGGAAAGGACCCATCCGCATACCGGCGGTGGCGGTCATGATGCGGTCGATCTCGTCGAACGTGGCGATCCCCTCGGACACGATCCGGCCGGCCTCGGGTACATAGGCCCGGCCGATATGATTGACAATGAAGCCGGGGCTGTCGGTGCACAGCACCGGCTCGCGCGTCATCAATCGGGAAATGTCCATCAACCGCGCGGTGACTTCGGGCGCGGTCTTGAGGCCAGGGATGACCTCGACAAGCTTCATCAGTGGCACCGGATTGAAAAAGTGCAACCCGGCCACGCGTTCGGGATGGGCGCAGCGCGCGGCGATCGCGGTGATCGGCAGCGACGACGTGTTCGACGCGAGGATGGTCTGTGGTCCGCACAAGGCATCGAGTTCTGCGAACAATGCCTGCTTCGCGTCCAGTCGCTCGACGATCGCTTCGACGATGAGATCACAGCCGGCAAGCTCCTCGATCGTCGCGGCGATTGCGACGCGCGCCATCACCTTCGCGGCTTGATCGTTCGTGCGCGCGCCCTTGGCGACGCTCCGCTCGATCATCGATCCGATAAAAGTTAGCGCCTTGGCGGCGGCGCCCGGCTGGGCATCGAATAGCACCACATCAAGCCCGCCCTCGCATGAAACTTGAGCGATGCCGCGGCCCATTGCGCCCGTACCGACGACGCCGACTTTTAGGTGTTGAGACATGATCCATCCGCGCTGCAAATCGTGACGACAGCAAACACTGTTGCAAGACGGGAAGCCCTATTCAACCAGTGTAAGCGGCAAGGCGGTCATGCAGCGGCAGTGCCGATGCAAGATCGTGTGCAAATTGCTGCGGTGCAGGATAGTATGCGGCACGTCACAGCCAATAACCGGGAGATCGTTCGCATGCCGGGTGCGTCAGCAGTACCAAGTCCAGCGCAATTGCCACGTCCCGGTCAGATCTTTCTCGATCACGTCGGTTGGATGGTGCCAGACATGGCGGCAGCCGAAGTCGCTTTCGACAACCTGGGGCTGCCGCTGACGCCGCTCTCGGTGCATGGCGTTGCCGATCCGGCGACTGGCGAGCGCAAACTCACCGGCACCGCGAACCGGTTGGCGATGCTGCCGGCCGGCTACCTCGAAATCCTGACACCACATGGCGGCATCGATAATTCAACCGTGCAACACCTGCAGAAGTCCATCGCGCGGCACATCGGCATTCACCTGCTTGCGTTTACGGTCGCCGATGCGGGAGCTGACGCGGAACGCCTGCGCACCAATGGCTTCGAGTTGCAACCAACGGTTCATCTGCGCCGCACGATCGAAGCCGAGGATGGCACCGAGGCGGAGGTTGCGTTTACGGTCATCCGCACCGGGTACGATGTTTTTCCAGAAGCACGGGTGCAAATCCTCACCCACCATACGCCACAGCACATGTGGCAGTCACGCTACCTGCCGCCGGAGAGTTGCATCAGTGGTCTGATCGAGGCGGCAATCGTCGTCGATAATCCGGCTGAAACCGCTGCGCACTTTTCGAAGTTTCTCGGCCGGGGCATCATGCCTGACAAGGACGATCGGTTGATCCTGCTCGATCGGGGACGGGTCCGCTTCGTCACGCGCCGTAGCGCTTCACAATTGTTTGGCGCCACGCGGTTGCCACCAAATCCGAGCGTCGCGGCGATCACGCTGACGTCGTCCGACATCGACCGCACACGCGATGTATTACTGTCGAACGGCCTGCGGCCTGGCTCACTGGGAGCGCCGCACCTGCTGATCGATGCCGCCGAGGGATTGGGCGTTCACATCGTGATCGTGCCCGGATAGCGCCGCGCAGCGTCAGGACGTCGAAATCAGTTTCGATGATCGTTTCGCGGCAATCCAAGCGTCGCGCTCGCGCTCCAGATCCACCTTCGCTGGCGCTGCTTCGACAACGCCTGCCGGCTTGGCCTTCATTTCGGACCGGGCCCGGATCTGCGCCCGGATGGCTGTATCGATATTCGCGCTTAATTCCTGAAGTTCTTTCAATGACAACTTGTCGAGCTGTACCTCATTCACGTCCTGCACCTTAAGTTTTTTGTTACGGATCAGTTGGCAAACATCAACATTCCGGCTTTTGCAGTTGTCATGGAATGCTGTTTTATTCAAGACAAGCGCCTGTTTCGTGCACGGTCATTCACGCTAGACGCGATTTTTATCCCACGCTGAGGAGTTGCGGCATCACAGAGCGGAGACCTTCTGGCAAAATCTAACATCTCGACAGATCGCCCCGGCGCACTTTATCAGACCCCGATGCAATCGGATGATGTCTATCTCACGAAATTTCGCGCGACCGTTAACGGCTTGGAGGCGTGGGCGGCGACGTTGATGGACGTCGCCGTCATCGAAACCGGGAGCGACGAGCGATGCTGGCGGATCGCCTGCGTGCCGCATGCACTGCAAGCCTGTTCCTTCGAATTAATGCTGCGGCGCGACCAGCGCTTCGACCTGACAGTCGGCCCCGAGACGTATGAGGACCAGCCGATCGCCTCGCTCGATATGTTCAAGCCCCTGCTTGCCGCGATCGTTGCCGGGCGCGTCGTGACGTCGGTCTGGTCTACGGCCGGTACCGGCCTGCGCACCGGGCTCGCGACGCACATCACGCCGCCGGCCGGCGAGCCGTGGTCGGCGAGCCGCACGCTGCACACCCGGACACAGGCTCGAGACGAGGTGCAGCGCCGCGATCATCACTACGTGCCCTACGCGCGCGGTGCGTGACTGTCGGTTTCACGCGGGAAGCCAACACCGCAGCTCTTGCACTTGGGGCCGAGCACGAAGCGCGATTGCCGGCCGAGTAGTGTGTGGCAGCGCGGGCAGCGCTCGCGGAACTGGACGTAGGCGCCACCCGCCATCAGACCGAACAGCATAACCAGCAGCAGCGGGCGCACCCAGCCGGTGTCGCCGAACTTGACCATCAGGTAGAAGCCGGTGGTGATCAAAATCATCGCCACGCCGTAGAAGCGGTACATGCGCCGCTGCCATCCAAGAACGCGCGCGAGTTCGCCGGAGCTGAGCGGTTTTGGTTCTGGGCCAAATGGAATGCGCGGCTTCATCATGTTGTTCTTGCAGCTCTGGTTTTGCTCAATCGCTTGATCGATGTGATCTGCGACCCGGTCTTCCCGATGCGCGCGGTCGCTTCGTGAAGCGGCTCAACGGATACGGCCATATGGTGGGCGTTGGCGTGGATCATCATGACGCCGTCCAGCATGATGCCGACGTGACCCTTCCAGAAAACCAAATCGCCGCGCTCGAGGCCATCGAGCCCATCCTTGGTCTTGATGCGCAGGCCGAGCTGGGTCTCCTGCATGTCGCTATCGCGTGGCGCGGCTTGTCCGGCGGCCTGCAGGCAGATCTGCAGCAGACCGGAGCAGTCGAGGCCTATTCGCGTGCGTCCACCCCACAGATAAGGCGTGCCGATGAAGCGCTCGGCGATCTCGACGAAGTCGCGGGCGTGGCGGCCTTTCTCGATGATGTGCCGGTTGATCACGTAGCCACCGCTCGTGAGACGGCTGAAGCGCTCGTCGCGGTCTTCAATCATCAGTTGGCTGCCGAGGCTCAGGTGCATGAGCAGCGGTGCCTTGATGTCCGGCATTGGGTAGATAAATGTGCCGATCGCACTGACGCTATGGCTAGGCGGTGCTGATTTGGCGTGCAGGGCGCCCGAAGGGACGTAGCCGACATAGCGGTCGAAGTCGGCCTGCACCCAGGCCCAGCCCCCGGCTTCGTCATAGACGGTGACCGTCTCGCCGAACAGCAGTTCCGTGTCGAGACCGGCGGCGTCGTCGGGGTTCCGGCGCAGCGGCGCCATCGGCCAAACGATTTGCCGGCCCGTGCCCTCGACGAAGCGCGGTGACTGAATGACGCCTTCCAGCGCGGCTGATGCCATGCCAGCGCGCCAGGCGTTGACGCGCGGATCAGGTGGTCCAGGCAGTATTTGGGGCGGCGGAACTGGTGACTTTATCGTCATTGCTTTTTGTTTGTTCTCAAGTGGAAAAGCGGCGGCGAAGCGTCTCGAACACGGCCCGGGCGGCGTGCGCTTCACCGCCTTTGGGACCGAGTGGGCGAGCCGCCTGACGCCAGCCGTACATATCGATATGGGTATAGCATTTGGCTTCCGACACAAAGCGGCGCAGGAACAATGCCGCCGTGATCGCCCCACCGAACGAGCCATCGGAAACGTTGTTCATGTCCGCCACTTCGCTGTCGAGGTTGCGTTCATAGCCCGGCCAGAACGGCATGCGCCACACCGGATCGCCGACCGCCAGGCCGGCGGCGTGAAGCTCGCCAGCGAATGCGTCATCGTCGCAGAACACCGGTGGCAGGTCGGCGCCGAGCGCGACACGGGCAGCGCCAGTCAGCGTCGCGAACGTGAGGAGGAGATCGGGTGCATCTTCGTCGGCGATCGATAATGCATCGGCGAGCACGAGGCGGCCCTCCGCGTCGGTATTGCCGATCTCGACCGACTTGCCGGACCGGCTCCGGATGACGTCGCCGGGACGGAAGGCATTGCCAGCGATGCTGTTCTCGGCGGCAGCGATCAGGACGCGCAGGCGCACGTCTAGCTTCGCCGACATGATCATGTGGGCGAGTGCGAGGACGCTCGCCGCGCCGCCCATGTCCTTCTTCATGATCAGCATGCCGCTCGACGGCTTGATGTCGAGACCGCCAGTGTCGAAGCAGATGCCCTTGCCGACGAGGGTCACTTTCGGCGCGTCCGCCCGGCCCCAGCTGAAGTCGATCAGGCGGGGCGCGCGCGTGCTCGCCCGGCCGACTGCATGCAGCAACCGGCAGCCATTCTCGAGCAACGCGTCGCCGGCGATCGAGGTGACAGAGACCGCGTGGGCGGCAGCGACTGCGCGCGCGGCTGCTTCCAGTTCAGCCGGTCCCATGTCGTTTGCAGGCGTGTTGATGAGATCGCGGGCCTGCCAGATGCCATCGACGATGGCGGTCACGGTCGAGATGCCGACGCCCGGCGGCAAGCGCAGAACGGGCTGCGAACGATTGTCATCGCGCGATTTGTAACGGCAAAACTTGTACGCGCCGAGCCCCCACGCGATGGCCGCGAGTTGTCCATCGGCCGAACCAGCTAGCTTCCAGATGCCGGCTGGGAGCAGTCCAGGCAGCAGCCCGCACAGCAGTTCCGAGGGGCCACATGGCTCGCCCGCCATGCCGTCACCGATGCCCAGCACTGCACCGGCGGGTTTGCCGTCAACTCCGGGCAACAGCACGAAACGCTTGGCCTGACCGGCAAAGCCCTGGCCGCTGAGCCAATTGCGGTGAGCTGCCGATAGACCCTCGATCGTAGCAAGATCCATTCCTTGCCGCACGAGCCAAACCGGATGAGCTGACGACTCTGCCGCCGCGGGCTCGAAGCAGCCATGCGCGTTTGCCAGCGGTAATGCTTCGGCCGTGCCGGTCATCTGAGGTTCCCCATTCGGCTAGTTCTGCTCGGATCGCATGTTCAGAGCGTCATGTCCAACGCGACGCCGCTAAACCCCAAATGTGCTCAGTTGGCATTCAAGGTTAAATGTTTGTTGACCGCTGTGCCGGATATTGACGTTAGCGGGACAACATCTGTCCCACTGATTTTATCGCGGGGATACTCGGTCATGGGCCGATCAGATTTTCTTTCCAATCCGATTGCACCTTCTGTGAAGCGAACTTCGTTGCCGGTCGTCGCAGCCACGCTCGCCGCGCTGCTCCTGGGCGCGTGCGCCAACGCCCCGAAACTTGGCGACACCTTCCTGCTGTCCGATGCCAAGGATGCCGACAAGAACGATCCCGCGAAGCCGCAGCAAACAGAGCTGGAAAAGGCTTTGACCTACTGGGGCAAGGAAAACGAGAAGAACCCACGCGATTTGAAGGCTGCGGTCAGCTATTCAAAGAACCTGAAGGCGGCCGGACAAAAAGAAAGAGCGCTGGCGGTTCTGCAGGCAGCTTCTGTGTACCACGGCTCGAACCGCGAACTGGCGTCCGAGTATGGCCGCTTGGCGCTCGATGCAGGGCAAACGAGCCTCGCTCAGAAGCTGCTCGAGGCGGCGGACGATCCAGCCAACCCGGATTGGAAGATCATCTCGGCCCGCGGCACGGCATTCGCCAAGCAAGGCCAGTACAAACAGGCAATTCCGCTCTACGAGCGCGCGCTGACGTTGCAGCCGAACCAGCCCTCCATCGTGAGTAACCTCGCGATGGCGCACGCGGCGAACGGCGAAGCACCGAAGGCCGAGGCCATGCTGCGCACCGTGGCGGAAGCGCCCGATAGCGATCCCAAGGTGCGGCAGAATTTGGCTTTGGTGCTCGGCTTGCAAGGCAAGTACGACGAAGCGAAGATCGTCTCGGCCAAGGACATCCCGGTCGAGAACGCAGCCGCCAACGTCGAGTACGTGCGCCAGATGGTGCGGGCTCCAGCGCAAAGTGGTGCGAAGGCTCCGGTGGTCCAGCAAGCGGTTTCCAAGCGCTCTGGCGGCGATGCCTATGAGCCGCCACGCAATGGGGAAGTAACTGCGGCAGCCGGCGGCACCTGGGCTACGAACATCACGACCGGCTCGACGGCCGCGAACCAGGGTCTCAAGCCGACGGCACGCTAGGATCGGCAGGCTCCCTGGTTTGGCGGATAGCTCCGAGCAGCAGCAGCGTGCCGAGCAAAGGCAGCAGTGCGAACAGACCGAACGTCGTTGCAATGCTGCCGATCGATTTCGAAACAATACCGAATGTTGCCGGAGCGACGATCACGCCGGCGAAGTTGAACATCAACACGCCCCCCGTCGCGATGCCCACATCACGCGCACCGCTGAGGCGCGCGGTTTGCGCCATGTAGACGCCGTTCCACCCGATAATGCTGAAGCCAAAGCCGGCCAGGACCAGGATCAGCGCGAAAGTCGGCCAGGCCGGTGTCATCACCGCCGTGATCAAGGCAAATACCGTGGCCATCACGCCGACGGCCGCGAGGATTGCAAGGCCCCGGCCGAACTGGTCGGCAGCCAAGCTCCAGCTCAGCCGACCGGCGATGCCAGCTATCTGCATGAGTGCCGCGATCATGCCCGCTTCGATCAAGGTCCAGCCGAATTCGGTTGCGAGCATCGTCACCGCAAAGGCGATGAGGCATACTTGGAAGCCCGCGTAACATAGGCCCACGAATGCCAACGAGCGCAGCACTGGATGGCGCCAAACCAGTTTCAATCCCGCCAAACCGCCCTCCTTCAGATCGGCTGTCGGGTCGGCATCGCTGTCCCAACGGGATCGCCGCATCAGCAGCGGTATGCTCACGCCGGCGATCATCAGTGAACTGACGCCAATCGCCGCCTGCCAGCCGATGCTCTCGCTGAGGCGGGGCAGCAGGGTCGCGGCCAGCATTGCACCGATCGGAACGCCAGCTTGCTTGATCGCAAAGATCAGGTTTCGCCGGCCCGCGGGCGCATACTTGAAGAGCAGGTGCGCTGCAGCCGGATTGGTAAGTCCGTAACCGAGGCCGATCAAAGCTGAGCCGGCAACTGTAATCGCCAGATTGCCGGTGCTCAAAGTAACCAGTCCCAGGGCGCAAGCGGCCAACGCGGCGAGACTTGCCGAGCCCGGCCCGTAACGGCGAACGATCATGCCGGCGTAGCCCGACACCGACGCAGCCGCGATATAGATGACACTCACCTGATAGCCGATCCACTGCGGCGCGACCCCGAAAGCGGCGGCAGCTTTCGGCGCCAACGTCGGCAGGGCGAACACGGAGAACGTCGCTAGGGCTTGCACGGCGGTGGTCAACGCCAACAACGCAAGGAGCGGTTCGGTGCCCTCGGTTGTGGTTGGGGGGCGGCGGAATTGCATTGCGATCTGGATGTCCGGCTGGCTTAGCTTTGCCCAAAAATTGCGGTGGCAGCCTTTTCGTACTAACCAAAGGCACGCGGCATAACCACAGCGATCCAGGAGCATCGGCTATGACACCCGACGAGAAACTCGCGAAATTGGGCCTCACTCTTCCAGAGGTGCCGCAGCCCGTCGCCACTTACGTGCCCTTCAAGCGCGACGGCAACACCGTCTACTTGTCAGGACAAGGGCCACGCCGGTCTGATGGCAGCATGTGTACGGGCAAGGTCGGTGGCGACGTCTCGGTGGCAGATGCCTACGAGCACGCCAAACTGGTCGGCTTGGGATTGTTGGGTGCAGCGAAACTCGCGGCAGGCGACCTGAGCAAAGTCGAGATCCTCAAGGTTCTGGGGATGGTCAATGGCGTTCCCGGCTTCACAGACCAACCCAAAGTAATCAACGGCTGCTCGGATCTGTTCGTCGAAATCCTCGGCGAACGCGGCCGTCACGCGCGCTCCGCGGTTGGCATGGGCTCGCTGCCCGGCAACATTTCGGTCGAGATTGAAGCCATCATCAAGATCCATCCGTAAGAACTATCGGCGGCGCCGATGAAACATACAGCGAACACGAATCGTATGTGTCCGATCAGACACGAGAGAGTGTCAATAGCCTACTAGATGCCGGCATTGGCTTGTATGCCAAATCTGATCTGCGGTAATGTCTACCCATAGAGAGCGGTTGTTACTGTGCTCTACATCTTGAGTTGTGGCAGTTTGCTGCCTAATTGAGTGTCCTGGCGGCGTTGCTGTCAGTAGTTCCAGTAAGGCGCGTTTAGTGCACGAGTATGCACTGCCCTGCGGCGGTTCCAATACCTGCCGGGCCTGCGCCAGTCCCCAGTGAAGCGTTCTCCAGTTCAGCGTCCGTAGTCCGTCGATCTGCGTTTGTGCAGCCCGAACCAGCGTCCGCGCGCGTTCGTGTCCGCTTACCGCAGCCGATTTCGCCGACGCTTGCGCCAACGCGCGAGCGATCGCCAGTACTTTTGTTTGGAGCGAACACCATGGCATGGAACGACGAGCGCGTAGAGCTTCTAAAGAAGCTTTGGTCCGAGGGCCTTAGCGCCAGCCAGATCGCAGGGCGCCTAGGCGGCGTCACCCGCAACGCCGTCATCGGCAAAGTTCATCGTCTCGGCCTGTCCGGACGCGCCACCACCTCACGCATGAAGAGCCATCGGCCGCGGGCCCGTGTTGCGCAACCGCAGCTCCAGCCGAAGCGCCTCGCCAAGCCGCGTTTTCAGAGCCAGGGCAACCCGGCTGTCCGCAGTCTCTATCCAATGGATGCCGAACCGTTCGTGCCGACCGTCGCGGAGCTGGATATTCCGTTGAAGGAGCGCCGCACCATTGCGACACTGACGGATTGCAGCTGCCGCTGGCCGATCGGCGATCCGCAGATGGCCGACTTCCACTTCTGCAATCGCGACAAGGTACCAGCGCTTCCGTACTGCGAATTCCATGCGCGCCGGGCTTTTCAGCCGCCGCAAGTCCGCCGTCGCGACCAGCGCGAGCCGGGCGAAGTTTCGCCAGCCTATCTGCCGCGTCCGGCCACCAAGGTCGAACCAGCAGGCGCCTGAGCGCATCAGTTACGGGCGGACCTTAAGCGAAAGCTTTAGTCCGTAAGGGGGAGGCCGGACGCGATCGGGGGATCGCTCCGG